>CAZYHH010000333.1:0-3241 GCA_964647295.1 uncultured Pseudomonadales bacterium | reverse complement strand
GGTGATCCGTTCTGCCTCCAAGATGAGCATGTGCATACTCAAAACTAAGCGATGATCTGCATCCACAAAAGGCGATAACCATCTAATTTTTTTGAGCTCATCGGGGGTAGCCTGTGGTAGCAGATGAGGCCCCAGCGAAGCCGTCGTCAACTCAACTAATTGGGTTATTTTCACCTCTCCAACTTGCCATGTATTCACAAATCTCCTCCCCGAGCATTTCTATTGCAAATTCCGTTAATATAGTAAAACATCTAAAAGCATTCTACGGAGAAGGATAAATGGAGTATCAAGACTTAGAGATTAAAAAGGACATGCATGTCGCCGTGGTAGAAATACAACGCCCGCCGAATAACTTTTTTGATACTCAACTTATCAATGATCTAGCGGATTGCTTCGAGACTTTCGATCAGTCTCACGAAGTACGAGCTATCGTACTATGCTCTCAAGGGAAACACTTTTGCGCAGGAAATAATTTTGGCAACCAACAAAGTAATCAAGAAAGGGAAACACGAACCGAGACAAGCGGTAACCCTCTCTATACGGCCGCTACAAGATTATTTGCTACCAAAACACCCGTGATAGGTGCGATCCAAGGGGCGGCCGTGGGCGGGGGGTTCGGGCTAGCTGTTATGCCCGATTTTCGAGTAGTCTGTCCCGAGGCAAGGTTTACCGCGAACTTCGTAAAACTAGGCTTTCATCCAGGGTTTGGCTTAACGCACACACTTCCTCGACTAATCGGACCGCAAAAGGCTCATCTGTTGTTTTTGACGGGCCGGCGAATCGGGGGCGAGCTTGCGCACGAGTGGGGTTTAGCTGATGTGTTGACAACCCAAGACAAACTGCGAGATGAAGCAATTAACTTAGCAACCGAGATTGCTGAAAACGCCCCACTTGCCGTTCAGTCTGTTAGGGACACCATGCGTACCGGATTATCAGATACCGTCAAGCGACAAACAGATCACGAATTCCAAGAACAATTCCGATTACAAAAAACCGAAGATCACAAAGAGGGAGTGAAATCTGTAGCTGAGAGAAGGCCAGGAAATTTTGTAGGGAAGTAGACAACGAATTGAGATTGGCAATTCTTCTTAAACCTGACTATTCGTTCGTTTAAAAGGTCGACTTACCGAAAAGGATGCATAAAGAGTCAAAAAACGAGTAAATGCATTTTGACCCACTTCAAACCTGCATTAAACCGAAAGGCTACGATCACCGTGAACGTGCAACTTCCAACTTCCTACGAATTTCAATACATGCAGGCTCATCAAGCCTAAACTTGGTAAATAAATAAGCACCTACCAGGTAACAAACCAAAGGGAAAAGGCCATACAAACCGACAATCGCAAACTTAACAACCTCTGTTTGCTCCACATTAGGCACAAAACCACTAAGCTCTAACACGAACCCCGTTAGTAAGAGCATGACACCTGCTGCTCCCTTATAAACGAAATTCCAGGCAGCAAAATATGAGCCTTCTTTACGCTCACCCGAAACCAACTCATCATAGTCGATAACATCACTTTGTACCGATGGTGAAATGGTTCCACCACAGCCTGCAGAAATTCCGGCAAATATGGCCAAAAGGAAACTCAACAAAATCCGAGCGTTTAAATCATCAATAAAAGGAATAAGAAAAAATCCGCCAAAAGAAACTCCGGTTCCAATCATGCTTGCCATCCAAATTCTAATCTTTCCGTATTTCACGGATAGCGGAATCCAAAATGGAACAGAGGCAGTCGAAGGAATCATATAAGCTAGTATGACCGGTATCGCCAAACTGGGCGCTCCCACAACATACTGCATCACATAGAGTGTCAGCACTGCTATCGCCGCCGAACCGACATGTTCTATAAATGTCACCACGATCAACAATCGAGCATGAGGATTCAACCAAACATCTTTATAAGCTTGAAACGGATTACTACTAACCCGGCCCTGAAAGTCTGATCGTTCTCGTAAATTCATCACCGCAAAAACCAATAAACACACCATGATAATAACGGCTAGAAGTGCCAACTCCTTAACCAGAGTTCGCAGATCACTAGGGTCACTAGCTTGGAGTAAAGCCAAACCTGCAAGACACAAAATAGAGCCAAGCGTAAAGGCTATGTGCCTGAAGCCAAACAATCGGCTCCTCTCGTGATAGTTATCAGTAAGTTCAGCGCCTAATGCCATATGAGGAACAAAGAAGAGCGTCATGGCTGAGTAAAACCCAATAATAGCAACAGCCATCCACCAATTTAGCTCTGTTTGACTCAAATCTATCGGAGCCGCAAAAACCATATAGAAGGTTCCTGCGATTGGGACTGAACTGGCTAGTATCCAGATTCGCCTTCTGCCGAGGCGAGAGGTTGTTCGATCACTCAAATATCCTACAAGCGGATCCGAGATCGCGTCCCAAAATCTAGACACACTAAAGATAAGGCCCATCACAACAGGTGCTATCAATAGAACATCTGTTGAATACTTCATCACGTAGATACTGAGAAATAGATACATATAGCCAGCCCCAAGGCCTGGAGCTCCAAATGCCAAAATAGTTCCCCAGGAAACTCTATGGGAAGTGTCACTCACTAGGCGTTCTTAATCGTCAGTCCGCCGTCTACAGGTAAAGTCGCGCCTGTCATAAAACCTGAAGCGGGTAAAACAAAATTCAACGTCCCATGCGCAACCTCTTCAGGATCTGCGTACCGCCTCAAAGCTATACGCCTACGGGCATAGATTTCCTTGCTCTCTTCAGGGATCGCTGCAGTCATCCCTGTCCTAACTGGGCCAGGGCAAATGCAATTCACCGTAATACCCTCAGTTCCTAACTCAACCGCTAATGATCTGGTAAGACCAATCACCGCATGTTTAGCAGCGGTGTAAGGACTACCGAATTTCGTTGCCCCGAAACCCTCGGTGGACGCGATATTAACGATTCGAGGGTTCTCTGATTTCCTGATATACGGTAATGCCGCTCGAATCGTCTTCGTTTGAGCCGTAATCAATATATCCATGGATTTCGACCAATTACTCTCATAGGCTTCATCGTCAATGGGCGAAGGAATCGAAATGCCAGCATTATTCACCAGAATATCTATTCCACCGAAATGGCTGGCGATTTCATCAAATACATTTTTTATCGCGTCGCCATCTGCAAGATCCAAAGCCCAGCCCTTAGCATTCTTACCTTCATCATTAATTTCTTTTACGACACGATCTAAGCCTTCGTGATTTAGATCGATGGCCGCGACCAAAG
>CAZYHH010000332.1:0-3243 GCA_964647295.1 uncultured Pseudomonadales bacterium | reverse complement strand
TTACGCCGGTTCGATTCCGACACCAGCCTCCATCTATCTAACACAAGAGAATAAAGAGATATCCACTCTTAGATTGGACGCGTTTCATTTCGATTTTGGATTAATTGAGACCGTGAGATTTGCATTACCTGTCGGTTTAAGTTTGAATTTGTTGGGCCGTTAACTAGCAATCTAGTTCGGTCTGTGTGTTGCTGCAGTGTGTTGGTTGATTTGATTACCTTCAACATAACAAAGTCGGTAGTGCTGAGTAGGCGATAACCGTTTAAGGGGACGATAGGGGGCAAGGTGATTCTAACGAAAGAACAAAAACGGCAGTTTTATCACGATGGTTATATTATCCTTAAGCAGGCGGTGAATATGGAGCTAGTGAATGCTGCGTTAGCGAGGATTAAAACGGCCCAGAAAGGCGAGAATCTTGGTGCTGAGGCCGCCATGACCGATTTGATTAACGCATCGTCGATAACCCCGATCCTAACCGACATGATCGGAGAATTTGACCCCCCGATAGCAAGCCAGGTAGGCGTATCGAAGCAAAGAGAGCCTGGCGATCACTTTAATAACATCGGTTACCGGGATAAAGACATGCCTTACTTTGGGGCAGAGACACATATGGATGGCAGCATTACGATCGCGCCACCACAAGAAGTTCAGCAAGGGGCTCCTCAGGAAATCTACCAGCGATACTTTGCCTCGGGACCCAAAGGAGATCTGGGCAGGAGCGCTGATGTAATTGGTCATAATATGGTGCCGATGTTTGAGGATCCGGCAATGACATTGGGATTGGGTAGTTTTACTGCCTTTGCATTTGTTTGTCTGAATGACCAGACTCATGAGGGATGCGGCCAGACTGCCTTGCTGCGAGGTGCGCATCATGCTGTAGAGAAATTCTTTCAAAAACAGCGAGACATTAATAACAGTCTCGGTCCGGAAGGGCCGGGTTGGCCGCGTTTAGATTATCAATCGCCGAACCGTTGCGGTTTGGTGTACCTTCCACAAGAAGTCAGAGACCAGTTTATCGATGGATCCTCGGAGGCAACGCCCGACGGGAGAAAGTGGCCTAGACCAACGCAAATACTGATGGAGCCAGGCGATGCTTGCATCACGACTTTCCATATTCCCCATTCTGGCACACGAAACGAACATGGAACGGAGTCCCGCAAGAACATTATATTTCGGCTTAGATCAAAGAGTCGTCAACCTAATAAGCTAGTCAACGGAGTAAGTGATCACCCTGACCGTGGTCAGATGGGTGAGTGGTTGGAGTTTGAAGAGGGGAACGATCCCTGGGAGCGATCCAAGTACGCAATGTGCAACATGTGGCACGAATGGGTGGGCATGCATAAAACGGTAGCAGAGGAGCAAGCAAAAAATCGTGCTTGACTGCTTGGTGACTTATGAGTGGACGATTTTCTTACCAGTCGTAAATGTTGGCTCGTCCGGAATCAGCACCGTTCGTGCCATCGACGAATGGTGCCCCTAAAATTAGAGAGCGCCCATCGTCGCTGAGGTCGACCGATGCGCCGGCTTGGTCACCCTGATTCTGGCTGATTAACGCGGAGCCGCGAAGTTGCCAACCGCTTACGGTCCCTAAATATTTATAGACTGATGTCCGCCCCCTGCTAGAGTCAAAGTACCGGCCGCCGGTCGCGAGAATAGTGCCGTCAGAGTTCAGTGACAGACTGCGCTCACTACCAATTTTTTCCCCGATCGCGTTTCCTGAACCTTTGATGGCGCTCCCTCTTAATACCCAACTGTTATTGGTCCATTGAAAAACCCGAATCTGGCCGCTGTTGGCGGGGGGATCGTTGTCGGGTGAGCCGATCGCAAGGATGGTGCCATCATCACTGAGATCGAGCGAAGAACCACTAAGATCTCCGGCAGCGGACCCTTCGATGTCGTCGCCTCTTAGTATCCAGTTTTGGGTTCCTCCAATGGTATTCAGATCATAGACCCGAACGTGTCCGTTGTCGGGTGTGTTGGCGCCGTCAAATTTCGGGTCCCCGATTGCCAGCGTGTCGCCGTTATTCTTTATCGCTACCGCGAAGCCGTTTTGTGCCCCGTTAACAACATCGCCGTTGATCGCCGTCCCCACCTGTGACACAGCACTAGGGTTTGACAAGTCTAGAACTATGACAGTGCCTTTGGTATTAGCTGAAAAGGGTTCTCCAATCGCAAGCCTGTTTCCGTCTGGGCTGATCGCGACAGCATAGCCCGATTGCGAACCAGGGCTCCCTATGCGGGTATAAACCTTTTGATAAGCATTGGAATTATTGTTCCAGTCCCAGACTTCGACTACTCCCCTATTGCTGGAGTAGAAATGCGCGCTGGTCACCAGGCGGTTACCATTTGAGCTCAAGGCAATTGAATGGCCTAGATTTTCGTTAGCGGTTAACCCAGTGATGTATTGTCCTCGGACCGACCATTGCGTTCCAGTCCAGAACCAGACCTGCACTTGTCCAACGTCTTGTATCGTTAGTGTCAAGTCTTTCTTGTGAGCGCCAATAGCCACGATGTTCCCAGTACCATTGATTGCCACGCTCCCACCAAAATTGTCGGATACCGATAAGCCTCCGATAGAATTGCCGATTTGGCTCCAGGGGCCTCCCGGTTCAACAGTCATGCCCAGCCCTAAACAGGTGGTATTGCATACGTCAGGATAACCGTTGTTGTCTTCGTCAGGAAATCCGGCCACGCTAATCAGTGGGAAAGGGTCGGCAGTATCTAAAACTCCATCGCCGTCATCGTCCGTATCCGCATATAAACCAGTACTCAGGCAATTTGTATCACAACTATTGGGTAAGCCATCTTGATCGAGGTCGGCGTAACCCGATACGCTGATGAGACTCAACGTGTCATTTACATCGAGTACATTATCATCGTCGTCGTCAAGATCTTCGGTTAATCCTGCGCCTACACAACTTGTATTACAGGTATTCGGCAGTCCATCTCCGTCCGTGTCCACCAGGTTAGGTTGGTTAATGAGCGGGAATGGGTCGTTTGTATCTAGTATTCCGTCTCCGTCATCGTCAGGATCAGCCGTCTTTCCTGCAGCGACGCACTGAGCATCACAGTTGTCTGGTAACCCGTCACCGTCGGTATCAGTGAACGAAGTCGCATTAAAAAGAGGCTGCGGATCGACAGCATCTGCTATCCCATCTCCATCGTCATCAGTGTCCGCGTTCATCCCAAAGAACACACAAGCAGCAGCGCATTCATTCGGACTCCCATCTCCATCGAAATCTG
>CAZYHH010000331.1:0-3292 GCA_964647295.1 uncultured Pseudomonadales bacterium | reverse complement strand
TCTTTTGCCTTAACCAAAGTCGTCTTTATTACTTCATGCTCAATGAGCGATACAGCCATATTACGAAACATAGCCTGTCTGTGAGAACTATTTCTATTTAACTTCTTACCACTCTTACGATGACGCATTCTAAAATTCCATCATTCCAATTAGTTAAGGCCTGTCGTTATATTCGAAGGTGGCCAATTCTCGATTCGCATTCCAAGAGATAATCCTCTCGATGCCAAAACATCTTTTATTTCGGTTAAAGACTTTTTGCCGAGATTAGGTGTTTTCAACAATTCAACCTCGGTTCTTTGAATCAGATCGCCTATGTAATAAATACTTTCAGCTTTCAAGCAGTTCGCTGACCGAACTGTTAATTCCAAATCATCTACTGGTCTTAAAAGTATAGGATCAACCTGCTCTTCTTCCTCTTCTTCCTCTTCTATGATTTCACTATCTAGGTCAACGAAAACTGCTAATTGTTGCTGCAATATTGTTGCAGCTCTCCTTATAGCTTCTTCAGGATCAATGGTTCCATTCGTTTCAAGCTCTAAAATAAGTTTATCAAGATCTGTTCTCTGTTCTACTCGTGTACTTTCAACACTGTAAGCAACATTTTTCATAGGGCTGTATGAAGCATCAAGCCTTAACACCCCGATTTCACGACCTTCTTCATCATCGACCAACGAGTCAGCAGGAACATACCCACGACCCTTGGTTACTCTAGCCTCTAAAGAAATCGATCCCTTCTCATTTAAAGTACACAACACATGGTCCGGATTGGCAATATCTATGTCATGCCCTAAAACAAAATCTCCAGCTTTAACAGTACACGGTCCTTGTTTCGATATTGTAATAAAAGCATCATCTTGGTTATGCATAACAACAGATACATTTTTCAAGTTTAACAAAATGTCGATGACATCTTCCTGAATACCTTCCACTGTGGTGTACTCATGTTCCACTCCTTCAATCTGAACTTCAGTAATAGCAGAACCGTTCATTGACGATAAGAGTATCCTTCTTAGAGTATTGCCTAATGTATGGCCAAATCCCCTTTCGAGTGGTTCGAGGACAACTCTCGCTCTATAAGGTGACGCAGATTCAACATCAATTTTATCGGGTGTCAAAAATTCGGACATTTATTAGTCTCCTAGCTAGACTTAAGTCAATTTTAATTATTTAGAGTAAAATTCCACGATCAGATTTTCATTAATCTCGGTAGGCAACTCTTCTCTGTCGGGAAGCCGCTTAAAAAGCCCTGTAAATCCTTCAACAGAGACATCCAACCAATCGACTTGCCCTCTTTGAATCGAAAGCTGAAGCGCGGATTGAATCCGCAACTGCCCTCGCGAAGATTCAGCAATCGACACAGTATCATCGGGCTTCACCTGATATGAGGGTATATTGACGATATTCCCATTAACAAGTATCGATTTATGGGAGACCAATTGCCTAGCCTCTGCTCTAGTTGAACCATAGCCCATTCTATAAACAACATTATCCAAACGGCTTTCCAACATCATTAACAGATTTTGGCCAGTAGCTCCTTTTTGTCTCTCCGCTTTTTTATAATAATTCCTAAATTGCTTTTCCAACACACCATAAAGGCGCCTTACCTTCTGCTTTTCTCGCAACTGAAGAGCATAATCGGACAACCTTCCTCGGCGAACGCCGTGTTGTCCAGGAGCATTATCAATCTTACATTTAGACTCAATAGGACGCACGCCACTTTTTAAAAATAGATCCGTCCCTTCTCTGCGACTAAGTTTCAACTTTGGTCCAAGATATCTCGCCATTAATTTAACCTCTTAGATTCTTTGCAGTACTGATTTTATACGCGGCGTCTTTTTGGAGGCCTACAACCATTGTGAGGAATGGGAGTAACATCAGAAATACTGTTTATTTTAAGTCCTGCAGAATTCAATGCTCGGACAGCAGATTCTCTCCCAGGGCCAGGTCCTTTAACCATAACATCAACACTGGCCATACCACTCTCAAAGGCTGCTGTACTCGCTCTTTCTGCGGCGACTTGCGCTGCAAACGGAGTACTCTTTCTAGACCCTCTAAACCCCGAACCTCCGGCAGTTGCCCAATGTAACGCATTACCTTGTTTGTCTGTAATCATGATAATGGTATTGTTAAAAGACGCATGTATATGTGCCAAACCGTCAACAACAACGCGCTTTGATTTTTTCTTATCAGCCATTCTTAATAACCCTCTACAACATTACTTACGAATCGGCCTTTTAGGACCTTTAACCGTACGTGCATTCGTTCGTGTCCTTTGTCCGTTAACCGGAAGATGCCGCCGATGACGAATCCCCCGATACGTACCCAAATCCATTAACCGCTTTATGTTCATAGAATTTTCACGACGCAAATCACCTTCTACAGTTTCTTTTGCAACTTCAGCACGAATTGCATCTAGATTAGCTTCATCCAGATCAGCAACTTTCGATACAGGATCGACACCAGCCGCTATACATATCTTGTAGGCGGTCGTGCGCCCAACACCAAATATATACGTTAAGGCTATCTGTGCGTGTTTATTGTCAGGTATGTTAACTCCAGCTATACGTGCCATAAATTCTAGTCCTCGTTTTAATCCTCTCTTTTAACCTTGACGTTGTTTGTGCCTAGGCTCAACACTACAAATCACTCTAACTATCCCTTTGCGCTTAACAATTTTGCAATTTCGGCATATTTTCTTGACAGAAGCTCTAACTTTCATCTTCGCTTTCCATAGTTTTGTAAATTAGATTTCTCCATCAGTTTTGCATACTGATTCGACATAAGATGTGATTGAATCTGCGACATGAAATCCATCGCCACCACTACTACTATTAATAGTGCTGTGCCTCCTAACTGAAAAGTCACGTTAAACGCTACAACCATAAATTCCGGAAGCAAACACACAAGAGCAACATACAAAGCCCCAAACACAGTTAATTTGGTTATAACATCATCAATATATCTGGCTGTTTGTTGTCCTGGCCTAATACCCGGCAAATAGGCACCTTGCCTTTTCAGATTTTCAGAAAGTTCCTTTGGGTCAAAAACAATCGCAGTATAGAAAAAACTGAAAAATATAATCCCCGCAGCAAAAAGAAGAATATATAAGGGTTGTCCTGGTGACAAAACCAATGAAACCTGCTGCAACCAGTCCATTCCCTCACTTGCACTAAACCAACTAGCCATTGACGCGGGGGCTAAAAGCAAACTTGAAGCAAATATAGCAGGAATAACTCCAGCCATATTAATTTTCAAAGGTAGGTGGCTGCTTTGGCCTTGATAAACCTTTCTA
>CAZYHH010000330.1:0-3300 GCA_964647295.1 uncultured Pseudomonadales bacterium | reverse complement strand
TCATGTGTTGCTTGGCCTGTTGTTTATTATAATCGTGATCATCATCTGGACCGTTGACTTTGGTCCAAAATCGGCGACGAGCGTTGATGGAAAGAATTCAGTTGATTCAATTGATTCAGTCTCAGAAGATACGCAACAAAAGGCTGATAAATTTGATTTGGCGGAACAGACAACCTCAAACGAAATGGACGATACCTCTAGTGCGACAATAGAATCTGCAGAAGTTTCTGCGGATAGTGTCAAACAAGGCTGGGGATCGGTTGTCTATTCGGATCAGATTCAAAAGCCACAATCTTTGGAAGTTGAGTTAGACCAATCTGGTCCAGCCCAGCAGGCTCTTGCCGAAGAGCCGGAAAACCAATTCGTCGATATTGGAGAAGAAGGTGGCGATGAACTAGAAATCGACTTTAATGATGATTGTTGGTATGAAATAGACGACGGACAAGAAAATCTTTTGACCTCAGATCTGGGTCGATCAGGAGAAACAAAACGATTTCGAGGAAAAGCCCCTTTCAGGATTAAGCTTGGGTATGCTCCGGGGGTTGCCATTCGATTTAACGGGGGCACTGTCGAACTTGCTCCATATACTCGAAATAATATCGCTGTGTTTAGGCTGGGCCGCAGAGAGAGCGGTGACGAGTAAAGTAATTCAATCTGTGCGTGGAATGCACGGATTGATTCCGGGGATTGCTGCTCAATATAGCGAAATACAACAGAAGACCATTGGCGTTATTCAGTCTTACGCTTACGATGAGATTCAATTGCCTTTGCTAGAATACACGGATCTTTTTGCACGTGGGGTCGGAGAGTCTACAGATATAGTCGAAAAAGAAATGTACAGCCTTGATGACCGAGACGGAGTCAGTCTGAGTCTTAGGCCGGAAGGCACAGCAGGTTGTGTGCGAGCCCTTGAAGAAAATGGTTTGCTGTATAACCAGACCCAAAAAGTATTCTATACCGGACCGATGTTTCGTTACGAAAAGCCTCAGAAAGGTAGATATCGACAATTCAATCAAATCGGCGTTGAGAGTTATGGCTTTAAGGGTCCAGATATCGATCTGGAACTCCTGTTGATGATGCGTGATATTTTGAGTGAGCTTGATATATCGAGTGAAGTTAGCTTGGAAATAAATAATTTAGGATCGATGGAGTCACGGCAGGCCTATCGTTCGGCGCTTATAGAATATTTGGAACCGCTTCGATCAAAACTCGATCAAGATAGCCAGCGTAGATTAAGCACAAACCCCTTGAGAATATTAGATAGCAAAAACGCTCAGACTCAGGATCTGTTATTGAATGCTCCCAGATAAGATAATTATTCTGACGACGATAGCCGTGATAGTTTCGCTGAACTTTGTGCTCTGCTTGATGGTCAAGGACAGAATTATGTGATCAATCCGTTTTTGGTCAGAGGGTTAGATTATTACACTGATTGCGTATTCGAATGGAAAGCAAAGGGGATCGGCGCGCAAAATACTATATGTGCTGGGGGTCGATACGATGGGCTTGTCGGCAAATTGGGGGGTCGAGAAACACCTGCGATCGGCTTTGCGATTGGACTAGAAAGATTGGTGTTAGCGGTTGAACAGGCTCAAGGACGGCTGCCAGTTATTGAAAGCGCGGATGTGTATGTATGTATGTTGGGCGAGAGCTTGTTATCAAGAGCCATAGAGTTGGGCGCACGAGTGCGAGAATGGGAAGCTGATCTAAAGGTTCGTGTGCATATGGGCGGCGGTAACCTCAAGAAGCAATTTAAGAAGGCAGATGCCAGTGGCGCGAAATGGGCGCTCTTGATTGGTGATGAAGAGATTGAGAAAAACATGGTCTCTCTTAAGGATTTAAGGGATAGCACGACAGGTCAAATGATGCTCTCGTTTGAAGAGGCGATCCAAAAGATTGTTGTGAACAAGAGTTAATTCTGAATCGCGATATGAGACAATTAGATTCAAAGATTGGGTTTGTCGAGGGCCGCTGTGTCTGAGTATCTGAGTGACGAAGAACAGGTAGAACGTCTAAAAAATTGGTGGAACGAAAATGGGACTTTTTTTGTTGTGGGTCTGTTGGCAACTATCCTTGCTATAGGCGGTTGGAATTATTATGGGTCTTATAAGAATGAAATTGGAGAGCAGAGCAGCCAGTCTTATAGAGATTACTTAGAGTTAGAAGTAGATGATCGCAGTGGGGCAGCTGAGAAATTAGTCCAAGAGTTTGGCGGGAGCACTGTTCATATTTTGTTGCTTTTGGATCAGGCTGAGGAAAAAGTATCGAGTGGTGATATTTCTGGGGCAGAAAGTTTGTTGAGTGAAGCCGTGGATATTTCAAATAGTAGTTTGCTCTTGGATCTGTCGCGGATTAGGTTGGCCAAAGTCCAGTATCAGTTAAAGAAGAGTAGCGAAGCGCTTGGGACCCTCCAGAAAATCAAGTCAAAAGGTTATCTATCTTGGGCTTTAGAGATCAAGGGAGATATACATGTTGATTTGGGGCAGCTTGAGCTCGCTCATCAATCGTATGAAGCCGCGTTCAAAGAATTGGAAGAAGGTATTAATAGGCCCTTGCTAAAACTCAAATTGGATAACTCGGCGCCATTTAATGGGAAGTTCGTGTTACCCGAAACCTCCCTTAGCCAAGCACTTAAAGAAGCTGAAGAGATTCTCTCTGCTCAAGATCCAGATGAATAGAAGATCCTCTAATCTGAACACATATAAAACCTTAGCTGTTTTAGTGCCACTTTTCTTGTGTGGCTGTAGCTGGTTTACCTGGATTCCCGGGATTGAAGAAAGAGACAAAAAAGAAAAAGAGGATAAGCTAGAACCTGCTGCGCTCATAGATTTCGAGGCGGAAGTAGATTTAAAAAGACTCTGGAAGACGTCTGTTGGGGAGGGATTAGGCAGAAAATACCTTAAATTATCTCCCGTGGTCTTAGCCGACCAGGTTTTGGCAGCGGATGGATACGGTACGGTCGTGGCTGTGGACCGTTTTAGCGGCAAGCGCAATTGGCAAGTGCAATTTGATCAATTGGATCAGGGTTTTTTGAGCTCCTTGAACTTTATAGACCGAAAGGACCCAAGCTTTGTGAGCGGTGGATTAGGCTCGGGTAGCGGTATGGTTTTTTTGGGTACGACAAAAGGAGAGGTCGTCGCCTTATCTCTTGTTGACGGTTCTTTGATCTGGAGGTCTCAGTTGGACACTGAGATTCAGTCTGTACCTGAATACTCGGATGGAATGGTTTTTGTTCAGTCTGTAAATGATCGAGTGATGGCACTTGACGAAAAGAGCGGTGAGTTAATTTGGACTTATGAC
>CAZYHH010000329.1:0-3316 GCA_964647295.1 uncultured Pseudomonadales bacterium | reverse complement strand
GCGGACTATTCGGATTGCCTTCTCTGCCGTCATTGGAACCAGGGGTATCCAGAAATTAGCCCAGTGTTCGCCACCCCACGGTGAGTACACGGTGTCCTGATGCCAATACGTTGGATTCGATTTTCCTTTCTTTAAAAAAATTTCTTCGGCGAAAAAACCGACATAGTCGGAATTCCACAATTCAGAAGCGATATGGCCGAATCCACTTTCTAATACCAGTTCACTGTACATCTGGTAAGCGTCGGGATTTCCATTATCGACGAAGCTAATATTCTCTCCAGTTGGTTTCCCGACCGCGATGGGCCCTGGATTGGCGATTGACCAGTCAAAACACTGATTAAGTTTTTCCAACAGAGTGTCGTTGATTATACCGGGTAGTTTAACAATGCCGTCCTGATCATAGTCCGTTATTTGCTGTTGAGACAGTTGCTTTCCCATACTCTGCTCCCTACCAATTCATTCACCACTATTTACTATACAACGAAAATATCGACTGTGTGAATTTCGGATTAGAGAGAACGCTGTAATCTTGATTGAGACAGGGCCACTAATAATGAGTAGAGTAGATTGAGTATGTCCAACTAAGGATCGGGAATTATGCGTATTGCACTGCTGTGTATGACATGTCTTTTTGTATCGAGCTTGTCCGCTCAGGAAAGAACACCGCATCAACAGATGGCGGTGAGTATTTTTCAAGAACTCATCGAGATCAATACCACTCAATCTATCGGCGATAACACAAAGGCAGCTGAAGCGATGGCCGCACGACTCATTGAGGCTGGGTTTGCCGAAAGAGACGTCAAAGTGATTGTGCCTGCTCCGAGAAAGGGCAATCTCGTCGCGCGTTACCGCAGTCCGATTCCCACGAAACCCCCTGTGTTGGTTCTTGCGCATATAGATGTTGTGGAAGCAGATCCGGCAGATTGGAGTGTCGATCCGTTCAGCTTTATCGAGAAAGAAGGCTACTTCTATGGCCGTGGAACGGTGGACGATAAAGACGAATCGGCCATTGCAGTCGCGAATCTGATCAAAATGAAAAAAGAAGGTTACGTTCCTAATCGGGATATCATCATCGCGTTAACCGCGGATGAAGAGGGCGGTCCGGTAAATGGCGTGCAGCATCTACTGGCGGATCATTTCGAATTGGTCGATGCCGAGTTTGTGATTAATGAGGGCGGAGGCGGTGGAATTTTCAATGGTGTGAAATCAATTATTTCTGTGCAGGCCGCAGAAAAGGTATATCAGTCCTACACGCTGGAGGTGACTAATCGAGGAGGCCACAGCTCGCTACCGAGATCAGATAACGCAATTTATGAGCTAGTTGACGCGCTAGATCGAGTTCGCCAGTATGAATTCCCAGTCAGTTTTAATTCTGTTAGCAGTGCCTATTTTCGGCAAACTGCGAGTACCTTGCCGGCGGAGATGGGCGATTTGATGTTGAGGTTGCTGTCCAACCCGCAGGATGTGGAAGCTGAAGAGGCCCTGTCTAAAGAGCCGGCATTCAATTCAAGAATGCGTACGACCTGCGTGGCGACACAGCTAGAGGCCGGTCATGCCGAAAACGCGTTACCACAGAGGGCTAAGGCGACGGTGAATTGCCGGATTCTGCCGGGTGTCGATCCTGACTTGGTGAAAAACAAATTGGTCGAGGTAATGGGTAATGAGCAGTTATCGATAACGCCGATTAAAGAGCCGAACCCGAGTCCTCCATCGCCTTTAACGGAAGAAATCATGGGTCCGATCATGGAGATCAGCCAGCAGATGTGGCCCGGCGTGAGTGTAGTACCGGTAATGAGTACCGGCGCGACTGATGGATTGTACTTCAGAAAGGAGGGAATCCCGGTTTATGGTGTTTCGGGTATCATGGTTGACGTAAATGACTCGCGATCCCATGGACGCGATGAGCGCATACTGGTGACTTCCTTTCTCGAGGGTCTTGAGTTTCAGGATAGATTGGTCCGAGCTTATACGTCTGACTGATTGTCAGGCTGAATCCCTGGATTCCGCCAGACGCTGTTGCTCTTCGCGCATCGCTTCGACGGCGGCTCGATCTTGGGCGTCTCTGAGCTCCAGGCGCTGTACTTCCTCTTCGTTGATGTCTAGGCCGGTTAGTATTTCACGGGTGTGATCGCCGAGAAAGGGCGCATGACGCGATGGAAATGGTCCTTGATTACCAAAATCCACGGGGGGTTTAGGATAGCGCATCTTGCCGATTACAGGATGATCGGTCTCAATTAAACTTTGGTTGTGTTGTACCTGAGGGTCGAGATGTACGTCGTCACGAAAATTGACGACGGCGACAGGAATGTTGAAGGCGTCGAGATTTTCTGCGATTTCCTCGGCATCGAGTTTCGAGAGGAGTTTTTCAATTTCCTGTTTGAATAGATCCGCGTTTGCGATTCGGTCGGGAAAGGTCAAAAATCGTGGGTCCTTGTGAAGTTCTGAGCCCAGCCAGAGACAGAAAACCTCCAGATCTTCGTCTCGTTGCAGCACGGCGGTGACGTATTTGTCTTTGGCCTTGTAGACCTGAAAAAAATGTTCGATTGGTGGTGTTGGCTCGACATCCTCGGATAGCAGTGTCCTTGACCACATGATATCTGGCCAGGCGTAGTAAAGCGCCGAGTCTAGCATTGAAATCGACAAGTACTTTCCTTCGCCAGTAGAAGCTCTCTCTAAAAGCGCCGCAGTGATTGCTTGCGCGGTAGTTAAGGCGGTTACCTTGTCGAACATGATAGTGGCCATGTTGCGAGGCTCACCTCTCGCAGCTGCTCCCTGGGTTTCAGAGACGCCGGCGGTGGCCTGGATAAGCGGGTCATACACCTTTCGGTTTTTGTAGGGCCCATCCTGACCATAGCCGGATATGGAGGTGTAGATCAGGCCCGGATTGATAGTCTTAAGTGATTCGTAATCGATCCCCAATTTCTTCACGATCCCCGGTCGATAATTTTCTAGCAACACGTCCGCTTCCTTTACCATTGTTTTGAAAATATCGAGATCTTTAGGTTCTTTTAAATCCAGGACTATGGAGCGTTTATTACGATTGAGTACCGCGAATATCGCGCTCAATCCTTCACGAATACTTCCCAGGTAACGGGCCATGTCGCCAAGGAGTGGCGGTTCGACCTTGATGATGTCCGCGCCCTGGTCTGACAAAACCATCCCGGTCATGGGACCGGAGACTGTGGTCGTCAGCTCAATAACTTTGTAGTTGCTCAGTGGTCCCGTCAATGCGTTCTCTCTCTGCTGGATGTTGAGAACATACTCGATTAACCAATTGATGCAAAGAGTTTGTTAGCTGGCCACAATAGAATCTCCT
>CAZYHH010000328.1:0-3333 GCA_964647295.1 uncultured Pseudomonadales bacterium | reverse complement strand
AGGGCATGAGCCAATCCTGCAGGTTTATCCTCAGGAATGTGCCACCGGGCCCCCCACCTATTGTACGCAGCGGAGCGACCATCCCGCCCCCCCACTGCCGAATACAACCGTGCAAGTTCCACGTGCGCCACGGCCAAGCCGTTGCCGGCGGCTTTTTGCAGCCATTTTATGCCCTGCTCTGAATCCACTGGTTCGGGCTGTGACAAGTCATTTAAGTCCAGGACGAAATACAGTCCAAGATACATCAACCCCAATTTAAATTGGCTTTCAGAATCCTCTTCAGCCGCATCAATGAGAGCGCCCAAGCGATCTCTGCTTTCCAGTTCTATACAGATCGCTGCTTCCTCATACTCGTTATATTTATCATAGCCTTCATATTCGATCCCTAGCCCAGGAAAACCCCAGGCAACCCTTACCACATAATCTAGGACATTGCCCAGTTTGAGCCTCATATGCCTACTATTATAAATTGCACAGGTTGCCGTGGTCTTTGTCTTTTTCAGAATCTCCACTGATTCTGATTCCATCAAAGCACAGAAAGACTCAAGCGCTGCATCGAGTTTTTCAGCTTTTCGGTGCTTGAACTTCAAAGTGTGCCAGGTGTCGGTGTCGTCACTCATGATAACTTACCTTTCAGTTCCCAGGTTAATTACTACTTCGTGATCTCCTTCAGTTCCATGTCTGTCAGATGCAGGATCAGGCAATAACTGTCATCCTCGATTCGGCCCTCAAGGAATGCCTTGTAGGGTCTTCCCCCCGCGGTTGTCACCAACGGTTCATTGCCCTTGGCTCCGCCTCCAATGAACATAAGGGATTTTGATTCATGCAATTCCTTGGCCATGGCAAACAGGAAATCATAGGTCAGCCCGTTAACATGTTTGATCTGAAATTTCCTGGAAAAGACAAACATCCTGATCGCCTTGGCCTTCGGAACCGTTTTGCCGGTCCATTTCAGTGGGATCTCGGTGGCTATGTTTGAAGCCATTCGTTTCTCAGGTCGGCGCTCGGTTTCGGAGCCGTCCGCGTCGTAGACAACCTCCTCCATTCGAATCCGGTACACCACGCGGTTATCCTCACCGACGTATACCCGCCGGGTCCGGTCAAGCAACAGACCGGTTGTCTCCAGGTCAATCTCGGGATCACCCTCTGCGATCGCCTTCCCGACTCCATCGGCATCCTTGAACTCCTCAGTCAGCGAACTGAAGTTTGTTGAGGCGCTTTCCTTAAGGAGCCTTATGCTGCGCGGGGTTTCTCCGCCCGGCAGCTTGTTGGTGACTCCCTCTGGTTTCCCGGGGAAGGCCAGCGCAACGACGGCGTCGCGCTTTTTTTCGTCGGATAAATTGATACTTCTGTTTTCCTGCATCTGTTGATCTCCGTTTCTTTTGTCTTACATCATGCTGAAGTCGAAATCCTCCTCCTCATCGCCATCGTCCTCAGCGGGTTCCTCGATGGCGGTGGCTTCCTCGAGTTTGACAAATTCGAACTCCCTTTTTTCGCCAACCAGCACGAACAGTTCCCCCTTGTTTTCCATCAGGAAGCCGGTTCCGGGGTCGTAACTGTCGCGGTAGGCAAATGGAAAGGAATAGATGGGGCCTTCCGCTACGGCCTTCACGAATTCGGGACAATTCTCCTCGCCCTGAAGCGTGTAGATCGCCGTGATCGCGTGATCCAGGTATTCCTCGGGCGTGGCCGTGTCCTTGAGTTCAATGGAGGCTGCGAAACTGCTGGGGGATTTTTTAGCCTCCTTGCCATCGGGGCCAACTGCAACAAGGCTGGATCGATCCACCCATTGCCCGTCCGCGTCAACCAATCCGAGGCCCAGTCCGCCCTTGGGGATGATCCGGGTGCCTGTCTCGTCCAGGTTGGCAAGGGAGCACTCACCGCCGTCGGGGCCAAGGGCCACGGTATCCTTCCAGCCATAAAGCTTTTTACGATCCAGCCTTACAGGTTCCAGGGCATATTCACTGCCCTCCAATAAAAACGATAATTCTCTAGCCATAACGGTAACTGTGCTTGGTCGAGGAAAAATTCTCCCTTTAATCTGGAAACACAAGACTTAATGCTCCCAACTTGAACTTTCAGCAGTAACCTCTAAGGCACAAAAAGTTATCAATAACTCATTGAAACCCAGAGAACGTCGTCAAGTTCCGGACGCTTTAAAACCTTTCTCAAAGCTTCACCTGCATCGGAGGTTTTATGCTCAAAACATTGTTGAGCCTCAAAAACTAATACTGGCTTAAGCGGGATTGAAGGCGAGGCAGTAATCTCAAGAAAGGCGCTAAGACGCGACGCCCTTGGCCCTTGCCCGGATGCGCAAAGCTATCTGGAACGCCTCGTCGACGGTAAGAAAAGGAAAGGCTGTCAAGCCGAGGCTCCTGTCGAAGAAAAAGTGAAGAAATTCGCCAAGAAGAAACCTTAATCTCTCAAATGGTCTGGGTACAGTGGCGGCGTATTCAGTCCTTGAACAGGTGCGGCGGGTCCGTGTCACGCAGCACCGTCAACTCCAGTGTGTTGGCCATTTGTTCATTGCTTGCCTTAGTGGCAGCTTCATCTGTAATTTTAGGGTGAAATTTAAACTGTTGGCTCAGTAAAATATTGCAATCTAAACTCGCTATCATAAATTGGCGAAGTAAATTAGATTACAAGTAATAGAATTATGAAATATTACCTTCTAGAATCTACTAGTAAGAGATCCGTATCCGAACAGGTTAGGTTTAAGCGCAAAGATGAAAACGGAAACTTGATCCACCTTACTCGAGATGAAATATACAAGTGGGGTTCTTGGCTTTTTTCAATACCTGAAACAGCAGAAGAGATAGAAGTATTTTTACATAAATACAAAAAAAACACTATGGAAGATTTTATTGCGGATTACCTTGATATTAATGACATTATTGTCGATTTTGGAATGTTAGAGAAGTATTTGCTGCCAGATGCGAAGGAAGGTTATGTACTAGAGTTAACTGAAAGATATAAACACGCAGAATTGCTTGAATGCGAGGATCCCTTCGGATTGTGTAACTGGGTTGTGAGTTGTACTGACAAAGAGTTGGAGTTAAAATATAAATCTTGGGAACAAAAGGCAGAAAAGGCTGAATTGTATCCTGAGGAATTAGGAGTGGAAGATTGGGAAGATTTTCTTGATACCAATGGTTGGGAAAATGTTGGAGCATTCTATATCTTAACCAACGGATGTGAGATTAAGCCTTGTAACGAACAAGGTGAAATATAAGTATCGACGACTTATCGATTGATGTTTCTAATCCTTCAAGGACTCAACCCACTCCTTTGCTGCTAAATCGTTAATATGCCCATCCCATTGTGATAATATTT
>CAZYHH010000327.1:0-3361 GCA_964647295.1 uncultured Pseudomonadales bacterium | reverse complement strand
CAACGATGTCGACGACTCGTTTTCCAATCAAAGACGCTACTATCATCAGTCGTTGATGTGGGGGTTTCTAATGTGCTTCGCCTCGACCTGCGTCGCCACTTTCTATGATTACGTTCTCAAACTAGAAGCACCCTACGACTATCTTTCTTTCCCGGTGTTACTCGGAACGGTAGGCGGGTTAAGCATGTTGGTGGGCTGCATCGGGCTGTTCGTCACAAAATGGCGCAGCGATCCCAATCCACGCGCCTCCATACAGCTCGGATTGGATTATGCGTTCATTCTGATGCTGTTTCTCTCAAGCGCAACCGGACTCATCCTCATGATATTGAGAGAGACACAGCTCATGCCCGTCCTGCTCGCGATCCACCTCGCCGTGGTCCTTTCGCTCTTTATCATGTTGCCCTACAGCAAATTTGTACACGCCGGTTATCGTTTCATCTCGTTAGTCAAGTATGCGCAGGAGACCAATAATGGACAGCGGTAACAATCCATTGAATAAGTTACTCACCAAACTCGCTCTTGAAGAACAATCAGACAACGAATTTGTCGGTGGCTCGGGTGTTGGTGGCGTGACCGTGGAAAACCGATTGTTCGGAGGTCTATTACTTGCCCAGGCGTTTATGGCCGCAGCAAGAACCAGCTCACTGGATCTGCATTCGCTGCACTCTTACTTCTTAAGGCCTGCCCGGCCCAACGAACCCATCCTTTATCGCGTGTCTAGAATCAAAGAGGGCCGTAATTTCCATGTCCGACTGGTCGAGGCGTCACAGAGCGAGTCACAGATCTTTCACATGCAGGCGAGCTTTACAAAACCGCTTAGCGGCCCCGGCCATCAAGACACCGTACCGGTGGTGGTATCACCTGAATCCTGCCCGAATCGAGATGAACTAAGAGGGAGAAATAAAGAAGACTCCCCCATCGACGTGAGAATGGCGACCCCGATCACCGAATCGGAAGCCTTACCGCCAGAACAACATATTTGGCTTAAACCGAACGCGCAATTACCAGACGATCCAATCATACACCTTGCGCTACTGATTTATTCCAGCGACCGCACGCTCCTGGACACGGCCTGGAGACCCCACGCAAACCTGGGCGAACACACCGGCGCCAGTCTCGACCATACCGTCTGGGCTCACAAAACCACGGATTTCAATCAGTGGCACCTATACACCATGAACAGCCCCGCTTCCGGATCCGGACGCGGATTGGCCTTTGGAGCAATCCACAACAGTCATGGAAAAAGAATACTGAGCACAGCGCAGGAAGGCGTGATGCGACTTAAGACCTGAATCACTCGACTTGGTTTATCTCACGCCCCCTAAGATCACTAAAACCCAGAAAGTCGCTCGTTTGTGTCATCAATCTCGGAGTATTCCCTGGCGAGCTCGGCCTTCAATGCCTCCGGCATAAAGAGCGCGGACTTCGTGAGTCCGTAAGCCGGTCAATTTTTCCTGAACTCTCTGGGAATCTTGGGTTCTGAGGCCAGGCCGAGTAAACAGAGGCTTCGAATCAAAAACCACGTCAAATCTAGTTGCCACCACCGCAAGCCATGGCGCGCAGAACTCGGGTAATAGTGGTGATTGTTGTGCCACCCTTCTCCAAAACCCAAAATGCCGATAATCCAATTGTTGGTGCTCGCGTCATCCGCATCATAATCCTGACTGCCCCAACGGTGGCAGACAGAATTCACAGAGAAAGTCACGTGCCATAAAAAGACCGTACTCACAAAAAAACCCCAAACCAAACATTGAAGGCCATCCACACCACTAGCCGGGTACCACTGTCTTAGCAGATTCCCGAGCAAGTAAAGTCCTGGAATTTGGGCTGCCAATATCCAGACATACTGACGCTGCAAAAACTTAAGCTCGGGATACTTGAAAAGATCTCGAGAATTCGAACCCTGTTCATGAAAGGCCTCGTTACTCATCATCCAGCCCATATGCGACTGCCACATACCCTTCATCACCGGTGAATGAATATCGCCTTCCTTATCGGTATCCCGATGATGCGCACGATGATGAGCCACCCACCATAACGGGCCACCTTGCATGGCCAAGCCACCGACCAAGGACACAATAAACTGAATAAACCGATTGGTTTTATAAGATCGATGCGCGAGCAACCGATGGTAGCCTGTCGTCACGCCCATCCCTCGGATGACATACATTGCTATGGCAACCCACAACGCGGGCCAACTAAAGCCCACAAAAAACACACCGAAACAGGCAAGGTGCATGACCAACATCACTATCGTCACCGTTTTCGCTTGAAAATTCAAAGGCAATGAGCCTGTACTTTTATTCGACAGATCAGAGCTCATTTAGATCCTAAGCCGATTGATTGTTTAATCCCTCGCGCGATTTCGTCATAAAGATTGATCATCACATTGTAAGCCTAATCGAATTCGACAATGATTGCTCCTCCACCTAAGGGACACTGTATCTAATATTGATTAAAAACAAAATTTGACGTAAATAAGACTTGGTTGTAAGCATGAATTTTTCAGGAGGGTGTTTTGAGTGAATCCGAAGCCAACTTAAACACTGCTTTGCAGACTCTTCAATCCAGAATTGGAGAATCAAACACAGCAAGCCAGTGGTTTGAGGTTACACAAGACAGGATCGACAATTTTGCTGAAGTCACGATGGATCACCAGTGGATTCACATAGACGTTGACCGGGCGAAGGCAGGACCTTTTGGAGAGCCAATTGCACACGGACATCTAACCTTATCGATAATGGGACACTTACCGAAAACACAGAGCGTCCCCGGCCCTACTTTAGAAGGACAAAAATTATCCATTAATTATGGGTTCGACAAGGTTCGATTTCCTTCGCCTGTCCCGGTTGGCGCCAAGATCCGAGCCACGAGCACTTTAAAGCGCGTAGAAATCAAAGGCGGAATGATAGAAACCATGAATGAAGTGGTAGTCGAGGTGCAAGGCCAAGAAAAACCGGCCGTAGTCGCCGAAAGTCTTGGCAGACTGGTTTTTTAATTCTAATCAGTGATCGCGAGAAACGACGGGAGGAGATGTGGAAAAATTATCAGCGGCTCAATTAGAGCAATGGCACACAGATGGCTACCTGCATCTTGAATCCGTCCTGACTCAGAGCGAGGTACAACTTTTCCTTGAAGAAATGGACCGGATCAGAGCACTTCCTGGTTATGAACCCGATAACGATCCTGAGCTACCGATGGGGCACTATAAGTGGCTCGAGTCTGCCAAGGATCTAGACACCAACGGATTCATGGACCGGAGAGATCTGCTGATCTATAGCCCGGCATTTATCGACTTGATGGACCAAGCCCCGGTCTTCGATTACATCCTTCAAATCATGGGTCCTAATATTATGCTGTC
>CAZYHH010000326.1:0-3366 GCA_964647295.1 uncultured Pseudomonadales bacterium | reverse complement strand
GGAGTATTTTTGGATAATCAGCGTATAAGAATTTGTTTAAAGGCTTTTGACCATAAGCTGATTGATGTATCTACTAAGGAGATAGTTGATACAGCTAAAAGAACTGGTGCACAGATATTAGGCCCTATCCCTTTGCCTACGAAAAAAGAAAGAACCACGATTTTGATTTCTCCCCACGTAAATAAGGACGCCAGAGATCAATACGAAATAAGGACTCATAAGCGTTTGCTTGACATATTAGAGCCGACCGAAAAGACGGTCGATGCGCTTATGAAATTGGATTTATCGGCAGGTGTCGAAGTTCAAATTAGTTTGAACTAATTGCAACGCTGTTGTTGGCGGTAGATGACACTAAAGAGCTCCGATTGGGAGCTGTTGGAATTTTAGAAATCTTCTGAGGAGAGGGTTTTTTATGCGAGTTTAATTTGGAATTTGATTAGCGCGAATTGGTTGGAGATTGATTTGACGATTGGAATGGTTGGAAAAAAAGTAGGGATGACAAGGTTGTTTCTCGAAGAAGGAGCGTCCCTGCCTGTCACAGTATTAGAAATTCAGCCAAATCGGATTACGCAGATAAAAACTGAAGACGGAGAAGGCTACTCGTCGATTCAGGTTACGACAGGTGAAGGCAGGCAAAAAAAGACGGTAAAGCCTGAGTTAGGTCATTTTGCCAAAGCTAAAGTAGGTGTTGGGCGAGGATTGTGGGAATTTCGTGTCGATGATAAAGAATTAGAGGGTCTTGAGGTCGGAGGAGAGTATTCGCTTGATACCTTTGAACTAGGACAAAAAGTCGATGTGCGAGGGGTTTCAAAAGGCAAAGGTTTTGCAGGCACGATTAAAAGATGGAATTTTAAAGGTCAAGATAATACCCATGGCAATTCAATTTCGCATAGGGCTCCGGGTTCTATTGGACAATGTCAGACACCGGGTCGCGTGTTTAAAGGGAAAAAGATGTCCGGCCATATGGGAGCGGTTAGTGTAACTACGCAGAACTTGGAAGTTGTACAAGTGGATCTTGAAAAAAACCTGATCTTGGTTAAAGGTGCGGTTCCTGGATCCGCAGGTGGTGATGTGGTGGTTCAACCTGCGGTTAAGGCCAGAAAGAAAGAGAATGCAGAATGAATTTGGTGTGTGCTTCAGGCGGCCAAAAATTAGAGCTATCAGAGACAGCTTTTGCGCGAGAGTTCAATGAGGATTTGGTGCATCAAGTTGTGGTGGCCTATATGGCTCAGGCTAGGCAGGGTAGTAGGGCTCAAAAGAATCGTGCTCAAGTTCGAGGGGGCGGCAGAAAGCCTTGGAGGCAGAAAGGTACGGGTCGGGCGCGGGCGGGTACGATTAGATCGCCCATCTGGAGAGGATGCGGACTAACTTTTGCCGCTAGAAATCAAGATCATTCGGTCAAAGTTAATAAGAAGATGTATCGTGGTGCTATCACCTGTATTTTGTCGGAATTGGTCAGGCAGGATCGCTTGGTAGCTGTAGAATCTTTTGGAGTAGATGAGCCCAAAACCAAAATACTTAAGAGTACTCTCGAGCAATTGGATCTCAAGAATGTCCTGATATTGCTAGAAGAGCTTGATGAAAATATTTATTTGTCGTCTAGAAATTTGGTTGGGGTAGAGGTTAGAACAGCTAATAATGTTGATCCTGTTTCACTTATAGGAAGTGATAAAGTGTTGGCGACTTTTGGGGCCTTAAAGAAGTTGGAAGAGGCTCTAGTATGAAAGTAATAAGTTCAGCCCTAAATAGTACTTACAATAAAGAAAGACTCTACAAGATCATATTGGGGCCGCATATTTCAGAAAAGGTCTCAGTGCTGGGGGATGATAAGAGTCAATACGCTTTCAAGGTTCTTAAAGATGCCACTAAGGGAGAAGTGAAGAAAGCGGTAGAAGAATTATTTCAGGTTACCGTGACAGATGTAAGTGTACTGAATGTTAAAGGCAAAGTTAAGCGTACAGCTCGGGGTTTTAGCCGAAAGAAGAACTGGAAGAAAGCTTATGTTTCGGTTCAAGAAGGACAAGAGATAGATTATATGGTGGTGGAATAACGTGGCTGTTATAAAGGCAAAACCAACCTCGGCGGGACGTCGTTTTGTAGTTAAGGTAGTGGATAAAACCTTATATAAAGGTCGACCGCATAAAAAGCTTGTAGAAAAGCAGTCTAAAACGGGAGGGCGAAATAATGCTGGTCGTATTACTGTCAGGCATAGGGGTGGCGGGCACAAACAGCACTATCGGGTGATAGACTGGAAAAGAAATAAAGATGGTATTCAGGGCGTAGTCGAACGAATTGAATATGACCCCAACCGAAGTGCAAACGTTGCGTTAGTTAAATATAAAGACGGTGAAAGACGCTATATATTAGCGCCCAAAGGCCTTGATGTTGATGCGCCAATCATGAGTGGTGCAACGTCGCCGGTTTCCATAGGAAATGCAATGCCTCTTCGGAATATTCCCGTAGGTAGTGTGATTCATTGTGTAGAGATAAAACCTGGGAAAGGTGCTCAATTTGTTAGGAGTGCTGGTACTTCATGTCAGCTAGTAGCTCGAGAGGGAAAGTACGCGACTCTTAGGATGCGTTCAGGAGAGATGCGCCGAGTGCTTATTGAGTGCAGAGCCACATTGGGTGAGGTTGGCAATGGTGAACATAATCTTCGTTCACTTGGTAAGGCTGGCGCAAAAAGATGGCGAGGGATACGGCCAACGGTGAGGGGTGTCGCCATGAATCCCGTGGACCATCCGCATGGTGGCGGAGAAGGCAAAACTTCGGGTGGTCGTCATCCGGTGTCGCCTTGGGGCATGCCCACAAAGGGATATAAAACTCGAAAGAATAAGCGAACCGATGAATTAATTATTCGTCGACGCGGGAAAAGATAGGTAGGAGTGGATAGTGGCTAGATCTTTATACAAAGGACCTTTTATAGATAACCATCTACTTAAGAAAGTTGAAGTGGCGGCAGCAAGTAATGATCGTAAACCCATTAAGACTTGGTCGAGAAGATCGATGGTAATTCCAGAAATGGTAGGTCTTACAATATCCGTATATAACGGCAGGCAGCATGTGCCGGTGCTGATTAACGAGGATATGGTGGGTCATAAATTGGGAGAGTTTTCTCCCACTCGAACTTACCGTGGACATGCTGCTGACAGAAAAGCCAAGAGATAGCCGTTAAGTGATAACGTTAATGGGGAAAGTTAATGGAAGTTAGCGCCAGCGCTAAAAGACTCAGAATATCAGCCCAAAAGGTTAGGCTGATTGCGGATCAAATCAGAGGGAAACCAGTTGCTGAGGCGCTGGATTTGCTTTCATTTAGTACGCAAAAAGCGTCGGTATTAATGAGAAAAACCGTCGAGTCTGTGGTTG
>CAZYHH010000325.1:0-3382 GCA_964647295.1 uncultured Pseudomonadales bacterium | reverse complement strand
CGCAGTCGATCAAAGTCAAAACATGTTCTTTGGTTCGGTTGTGCGTTTAAAGTCTGTGGCGGCGGCAGAGCTAGCCTCCAGAATCGCCTGGCAAACCCTAAAACTCGGAGACCGCGTCGGAGGATTTGTTAAAACGAACCTCGGTTACCAGCTTCACAAGCCGAAAAGAAGCCAACAATCTGTGGCTCAATTTCTCAACAGTATCTCCACTTCAAATCAAGCCTTAACCCGTAAAACACAAAATACTCAAAACAGTTTTGTGGACGAACTCGCGCACCTAAAACGCTTATCAAAAAATCGGTACAGAATTTATTTGTTAACCGATTTTAGCGGAGAAATCGAGAAGTGGAATGAAACGATCGCGAAGCTCTCGAGATCAAATCAGCTGACCTGTCTACACATTGTAGACCCACTAGAAAGGGTGCTGCCGGAAAGCGGCCACTACTCGGTAACTGACGGAAAGACTCGAATTCAGTTTTTTACCGGAAACAGAAAAACTCTGGCGGACTATCGAAACCAGTTTCTTCATCAATGTGAGCTACTCAAAGATACCTGCTTCCAGCATGCAGTTCGCTATCTCCAGGTCGAGACCGGCCAAAAGAATCTTGACTCTGTAAGGCTCTATTGATGCAAAGCGATCCGCTGCAGCAGCTCAAAACGCTTCACCTTCCCCCAGAGCCTTCTTGGTGGCCCCCTGCTATAGGATGGTGGCTGTTATTATTGTTGACGATGATCATTAGTACCTGGATCGTATTCAGAATAGTTCGCCACTTCCAGGCAATAAGACCCATTCGTCATGGAAAGTTATTAATACAAAAACTTTATGACGAATTTCAAGCAGGACAAATCAGTGAAGAGCGCTTCGCGCACGAGTCAAACCAAATCATAAAACGAATTCTGGTACCGGGCCTGGGTAAACAGGAGTATGCCAAGCTCTCTGGTGACAAATGGCTGCAAGCACTAGATCAGTTATCGCAGACAAATCGTTTTACTCAAGGAGAAGGAGCAATACTTGGAAATAAACGATTTAGTCCACATCCTTCCATGGATCCCAAAGGTTTAAATGATGAACTACAAAATCTAATCAGGCGAATACGACCATGATCGAATGGCTATGGCCTTTAGCATTTCTGCTACTCCCATGCCCCTTTGTCGTGCGGTGGCTAGCCAAAGCGAGCAAGAATAAGCAGGCAGCCCTTACGGTGCCTTCGTTACGAGGGTTTAGCGAGCTTTCCAGCGACACATCCTTCAACGCAAGTCTAAGCACAGTTAAACTCATAATCTTGTGGATGGCATGGATATCGGTGATCCTAGCTGCAGCCCGTCCGCAATGGATCGGAGAGATGGTCAGCCTTCCGACAACTGGCAGAGACCTAATGTTGGCGATCGATATATCCGGTAGCATGGCTACAGAAGACATGCAGGTAAACGGTGACTATGTAGATCGCTTATCAGTCGTTAAATCAGTAATCAGCCAATTCCTCGAAGCCAGAAAAGGTGACAGAGTTGGTCTGGTGCTGTTTGGCACCAACGCTTACGTGCAGGCTCCCCTGACTTTCGATTTAAAAAGCGTCAAGAAATTGCTGATCGAAGCGCCAGTCGGGATAGCCGGCGGCAAGACAGCGATTGGCGATGCAATCGGATTGACAGTAAAGAGATTAAGAGAACGCGAAAACGAAGAGAAGATTGTGATTTTACTCACGGACGGCGCCAACAATGTGGGGGAAATCCCTCCCATCAAGGCGGCCGAGCTAGCCAGTGTTGATGACATAAAAATCTATACTATTGGCGTGGGCGCAGAAGAGATGAGAGTCCCAAGTTTATTTGGCTCCTTAGCCGGCCGAACGACAAACCCTTCCGCGGATTTAGACGAGGAGACCTTAAAGAAAATCGCGCAGGCAACCACCGGAAGGTACTTTCGCGCAAAAGACACCAATACCCTAGCTAAGATCTATGAGATCATAGACAAGCTAGAACCGATCGAGCAAGAACCAGAGACCTACCGACCTTTTCAGGTTCTGTATTATTGGCCACTGGCAATGTCTCTGATCTTAATGTTATCTCTACTAATATTGGACATTATTAGGCCGTCTGATGCTTGAGACTCTTCATTTACTCAGACCATGGTGGCTCCTAGCCCTAATCCCAGCAATTCTCATTATTTTCTATTGGCTAAAGAGAAACTACGGTAACAGCAACTGGAACTCAGCTATATCAGGCGAATTGATGAAGGTCTTGCTCGAAGATCATACCAGTCAATCGAGGCGCTGGTTCTCTGGAGTAGTAGTTGCCACCCTGATTTTGGTGCTGGTCGGGTTATCCGGCCCAGCCTGGGAAAAATTACCACAGGCGGTGGAACAAAAACAGGATACCTTGATCATATTGCTGGACCTTTCTCTTTCAATGTTTGCGGACGATCTAAAACCTTCTCGAATAGAAAGAGCCCGCCAAAAAATCACCGACATCTTACGAGCGCGAAAAGAAGGGGTAACAGCTCTTGTTGCCTACGCGGGGGATGCACATGCAGTAGTGCCTTTAACTGACGACGTAAAGACCATCGAAAATTTATTGTTCTCGCTCAGCCCTGAAATGATGCCGGTATTTGGGAGTAACCCCAACCACGCCCTGGAAATCAGTCATGAACTATTCACTAACGCGGGAACACAACAAGGGAGAATCCTAATCATAACTGATGGGATTGATGACATTAGCAGTGTCACCAGACACCGAAACGTGTCCTTTCCAATATCGATAATGGGGATAGGGACCGAAGAAGGGGCGCCAATCCCTTTGGATCGACTTCGCCAACCGGGACACTTTTTGCAAACACAAGAAGGCAACCGTATCGTCGTAATTCTAGACAAATCGAGGTTAAAACAAATCGCCAGCATCACTCATGGTCACTATGAGACGGCCTCACTAGGAGACACAGACATAGAATATTTGTTATCGACAAAGTTACCCAGCGAAGACAAAAGCATCGAAGTAGAGCGCAAATTTGATACCTGGATTGATCAGGGGTACTGGGCAGTAGTTATCTTGATTCCTCTCTTGTTAGCAGGTTTTAGAAAAGGCCTTATTGTTTCGATGGCAATACTTCTGGTGCTCCCAAGTAAATCTCTGTACGCGGATTCGGGAAGTGAATTGTGGGACTCTTTATGGCTACGCGATGACCAGATCGCCATGAAAGCGCTCACCCACGGAGAACCCGAGAGAGCCGCATCCTTGTTCAAAGACAAGCAATGGGAGAGTGTCGCCAACTATCGGAGCGGTGAATATGAGGCCTCATTAAATGGCTTTCAAGAAAATAAAACGTCCGACGGACATTATAACCAAGGGAACGCGCTGGCTAGACTTGGTCAATACGAACAGGCTATCAAGA
>CAZYHH010000324.1:0-3386 GCA_964647295.1 uncultured Pseudomonadales bacterium | reverse complement strand
GAGTACTGGTTGAGCCATTACCCACAGTATGCGTAGAACGTTGTGTTCTTGGATGGACGCGGACGCAATCCGGGTTTTCAGCCGTCTCAGCCGAATATGGAATCTCTTTATGAGAAAGGCCTCCGCATCATCGCTCCACCGATACCGATGCTGGTGGAAATGAACGAACAAGGCACACTGCAGAAGACGCGCTACGCGGATTATGCCTTAGCAGCCGGATTAGACCTGATCAGTTGGACGTTCGAATCAGGTCTGTCCGACATCCCTGGGTTTTCGAAGACTGAGTCTGATCGGGTTTGGGTGTTGCACGCGCTAAGAGGTGAAGCGAAGGTGAGAGGGGTTTTTTCTGATTGGCCGAATACCGTGACACGTTATGCGAATTGTATGAACTTGTAGGGCATGCCCTGATAGCGTTTCTCTCTGGTTTCTTTAGAATACGGCCTGACTTCCAGGGACGATGCTTTCGATATTCTCTGGCGCGGTAGTCTCAATACTTTGGGTGTTTTTTATGAATTTGGCGGACAATTTAACTACGACCGAACATGACTTAGTCAGATATCGTCGAGTGGCATTGGTAACATTGGTTGCGGTTTATTTTTTGTTTCTAGTGGGCGCTAGTGTGAGGGCCTCAGGAGCCGGAATGGGGTGTCCAGACTGGCCGACTTGTTTTGGGCAGTGGGTTCCACCGATGTCAGAGTCTGAGTTACCCGCAAATTATCAAGAGATTTACGCTGAACGAGGCTACGCGGAAACCCGATTTAACGTTGTCAAAACCTGGACTGAGTATTTTAATCGATTGGTTGGTGCGACCATCGGTTTATTGATTTTTGCGACCGCTTTGGTCTCTTGGCCACTGCGTAATTATGATCGCTCGATCGTTGTTTCGTCCGTCGCTGCGTTTTTTATGGTGGGCTTTCAGGGCTGGCTTGGCGCGAAAGTGGTCAGTTCAAATTTGCAGCCGGGTATGATCACCATTCATATGCTGATGGCGTTGGCAATCGTCGGGGTTCTCATTTTTGCGATGGCGCAGGCCAGGCGAGGGATTATGGCGGCGCAACCGATCACTGAGATTCATCCTCATTTTCAGAAATGGCTTTACGCGGTTTTGTTTTTCACCATTTGCCAAGTGGCCATGGGGACTCAGGTCAGAGAGATGACCGACTTTATCAGTAAGGCGCAAGGCGAAGGACTCCGTTCCGACTGGATCCAGGCCATGCCATGGTTTTTTTACGTGCATCGTTCGTTTTCCGCGATCGTCTTATTTTCCAATTTGTGGTTGGGTTGGCTGCTGTTTCGATCGCTGGGTATCGATCACACTTTGACAAGATTAACGTTCGCGATGATCGCGGTGATTGTTGTATCAATAGTGTCCGGTGCGACACTAGGGCACTTGGGGATGCCGGCCTTTGTCCAGCCAACGCATCTGTTAGCGTCGGCATTACTTTTTGGGCTGCAGTTCTTAATTTGGATGAGTTATCGGCACTCTCGTGATGCTACAGTAATGCCGGCGCTGGCGGAACCTGCTTGAACTAATCAAATCAGAGCGAGTAGCTCTCTCAAAATCATTACGATCAGGCACACACTCGATAGCCCAAAGATCAGCGCACGCCAGGATACATTGTTGCTGGTCAGGTGTATCGCCGAATGGATAACGCGAAGCCCAACGTAGCCCCAGGCGAGCTGCACGTGCAAGGGATCGGTGTGATTCATTAAGAAAATATATACCACCACCGCATAGAACAACGTCGGCTGTTCCATGAGGTGATTGTAGTTGTCGGTGATGTACCGAAGTCGATCGGGAAGATTCGGCCGCAGATTCTCGGAATGTTTTGCGCCTTGCGAGCGCCCCCAGTTTTTTACGATAAGAGGCGCCCTGGAAGCGTATAACACAACGACCATGAGCCCTGTGAGCGCAATCAACGCTAACATTGGTTGTAGAATTTCCATTACTAGTAACTCCTATACTTATTTGATTTGGATTTCTGAAAGCGCAATATTCTAAATTTCTATCGTTCTTTAGCATAATGGTTGTCAAACGCTTCGTAACTCCCCTGCATCAGACCTTCACCTGGCCTTGAGCCTTCGGGTCCAAATTCCATGTAGTTTTTGGTCGCTGTCGAGTACTTTTTCCAGGTACTAGCCGAGTCTGCGTTAGGATTGCCGTAGGTCGCAAAATTGACCCAGTAGTCTGACATTACCTTGGCTAGGTTTTGATCGGTTTTGGTGTCAAAGTTCAAAATGCTGGCATTGTCAAAAGCGAAGGGGATCTCCGCAGCGTGAAAAGCGCCGAGCTGTTCTCCTCGTGGCTGGTGCACAAAATAATACATGTAGGCATCGACACCATGCTGATTAGTTTTGTTTGCCCAGTGGTGCATATTCCAACCGAACCCGCTGTCCGCGGACAACCTTAAAACGGAATCGCGTAATTGATCTCCCGGATAGTAATGACCAAGTGTGCTGGCCTGTTCCCCATAACGATCTTGCAAGAGCCGTTTAAGACCCTCGGCGTCTTTTGGCATATAACGTAATGCCCCAAGTGTAGTGCCTTCTTCGGCATTGTATCCGACCATCAAGGGAACCTGATTGAATTTGCCCTGTTCAAACAACAAGTATAGCTGATCAGGCAATATACGGCCGTCTATGATCGCTCGATACGAGCGGCCATCGTCTGCTGACAGTATTTGATGAGCATCTAACTTACGTAATTCCGATACCGAGGAAGCCCCCAGCGATTTTTGTAAGTTGCTTCCGCGAGCTTCAGCTGAACTATCGCTGCCTCTTAATTGCGGTAAGGGCCTAAAATTTCCGCCACTTTGACCGATCGCGCGATGAAATAATCCCTCAGCTAGCGGTGAACTGACAAGGTGGTTAACACTCCACGAGCCTGCAGACTCACCAAAAATGGTAACATTACCCGGGTCGCCTCCAAAGGCCTCAATGTTGTTTTGGACCCAACGTAGGGCTTGAATTTGGTCTGAGGTGCCATAATTTCCTGATCGGTTATGTTTGGACTCAGCGCTCAACTCCGGATGGGCCATATAACCGAATGCGCCTAGGCGGTAGTTGATCGTGACCAGAACGACCCCTTTTTTTGCCAGTGCGGTGCCGTCGTATACCGCTCCGGATCCAGATCCTCTGGTAAGAGCTCCACCGTGAATCCAGACCATAACAGGGAGCTTCTTGTCTTTTGTCGAGGGCATAGAAGACCAAATGTTGAGGTAGAGACAATCTTCACTGGTTGGTTCCGAGGGTCTAGAAAAAAAAGAGCCCTCCGGATAAGGGTGTTGTTGGCACGAGGCACTAAAGGTCGTCGCGTTACGCTTGCCCTTCCAGGCGGGGATTGGTTCAGCGTAGGTCCAGCGCCTCGCGCCGACCGGCGGAATCGC
>CAZYHH010000323.1:0-3404 GCA_964647295.1 uncultured Pseudomonadales bacterium | reverse complement strand
GTCTGCTTAACTCTTATGAGAGCGAACGAAAACCAGTCGCTCAGAGAAACACCGACGCCAGTAATCTCAACAACGAAAGAATGATGGAGGTTGTTGAAGCGCTCGGTCTAGACCCGAGCAAGGCCAACCTATTGCCAAAAATAATGAACAGTTTTCTGATTCGACATCTGCCAAAGGGTCTACGACAGACAATCAAAGCGGTACTTTTGAAACCAGCGCGGGCTCTTATAGCAGCGGCGGCGGCTAATGATCAAGAGGGTGAGAAAATCCGTAAGAGAATATCCAAGGCGATCGATAATCAGGAAGAGCACTTCAATACGCTCGGCCTTGACCTCGGGTATATCTACAAAAAAGGTGTGGTTGCAAGCGAAGCGGCATTTACTCCGGAAAGTGAAGTCATGAGTTATATTCCGGCATTCGCAGCCGGGGCCAGATTACCCCACCGCACGATTGAGAGGGACGGGGAACTGGCATCAACGCTGGATCTAGCCGAATACAGTAGCTTCTTGAGCCTGGGATCTGGGGAGTCTGGAGAAATTGACTTCCCGACTTTCGGCTATTCAGTTACCGAGATCGATGTTGCTGAGCTTGGTGTTAACGACATCGACTTGAACGAAGGAGAATACTTGCTGGTCCGACCGGATGGTCATATTGCCGTGCGAGGAAATCATTAGCTCCTATCAACCGAAACGCAGAATAGAATTTTTCCAAACATCCAGGAATCGTTAATCCTGTCAGAAAAGCATGGTCTTTTGTACACGTCCATTGTTATGTTCTGTACGTGAGGAGAATAAAGATCAAATTATTGCTCAACAGCTGCACCTTCTTGGTGTCGTCGATTAGCATTGCTCTTTACGCTGCTGAGAATTCGGTATTAGGACATTGGCTTACACCCCAAGCGGTACTGGTTGAAACTAAATTGTGTGGTCAGGGAATCTGTGGAAAGGTTATCCATATTTTTCTTGAAGAAGGACAAGATCCCAATGAGATTCTGGATGACCAAAACAAAGACCCACTGCTGAAAACGAGACCACTGATAGGAATTAATTTGTTGGAGGGGTTTGGCGATAAGCCTGTTTCTAGTAAGAAATTCCCTGGAGGAAGAATTTACAACCCTAATGATGGAAAAATTTATAAAGCCAATCTAGAGCTTCTCGAAAATGGAAATATGGTTGTTGAAGGATGCCTTTTCGTCTTCTGTCGTGATGAAGAGTGGCGCTCGGTGAAGATAAAGCACAATCAGGATGGATCAAGGTATCTTGAGTTTAGACAAGATGAATCCTGAATCTAACAGAAAAACCCCCTAAGTTTTTCTATTATGAACATGATTTGTTATTACAATGCGATTGAATGCAAATGGAGCTTCTGATATGGGAATTAGCATAGCAATGAATAAAATTCGCTGGATTTGGCTGATACTTCTTGGGGTCTATGGGCTCTTTTTTTTGTGGTACACCTCATTAGGCGGGCCGCTCAACGAAGATGAGATAAAAAAATATCTGGCAGCATTTGAACAGCGTGAATCGAGAATAACCCCTGAGGGGCTAGCGCAAATGCGAAGGTGGATGGAGGAGGATACCGGTGACGATTTTGTTATGGTCAATGTGATCCACATGCGTGACACGCCGCTGCAGATTGAAGGTGTGGAGCCCGGAGAGACCAGTGATGAAGTCAATGCGAAGTATATGGAGTTTATGTGGCCTGAGCTCTTAAGACGTGGCTGTCATCCTGTTTTGTATGGTGAAGCGTCAAATAAAGCGATGGATCTAATGAATGCTGAAGGCATGCATACCTGGACTCAGGGAGCTGGAGTGCGCTATCGCAGTCGTCGGGATCTGCTAGAGATTTCGACGAATCCTGCCTTCCAGGGGCGGCACGAATTCAAGATAGCCGCGATGCAAAAGACGATCGCATTCCCGATTGATCCGTGGTTCCAGCTGGGAGACCCCAGGCTTCTACTCGCGCTTTTGTTGGGGCTGATTGGTTGTGGGCTGAGCTGGCGAGAGGCGCTTAGATAATGCTGGCAGTAGCAAATCAAAGTCACGCTTGGAAATTGACGGCGAACCGAAGAAATCACCACCCACAAATCAGCCAGTCCTTTGCGGAGCAACATTAATGCAGCTGACAAGCACTGAAAAAGACACGCATACCCTTAGCGCGTCTACCTTAAATACCGCCATAGAAAGCCTGCAGCGCGATGGTTTTGTAATTTTTAACGATGTCATGCCACGCTCTTGGGTCGATAACACCCGATATCTATTCGCGTCAGCACTACAAGCCTCTCACCGCGATCAGAGCGCAATACGGCAAACTCAAAAGGGCCACGGCGGTTTCCAGCCGCCACTAACGATGCCGTTCTTAGACCCTTTTATTATTGAGAACGCAGTAGTTTTTCAGACGCTCGAACGCCTCTTCGGCGAGCATTTTTTTGGCTGCCTCCCTTATGGCTGTAATGCTTCTTTTCCGGGCAGCGAGGAACAAAATGTCCACCGCGACTGCGGCCATATTTTTCCCGAAGAGTCGGTTGCGATGCCACCCATGCTTGTAGTCGTGAACATCCTTCTCGACGACTTCACCAAAGAAAACGGTGCAACAGAAATATGGCCGGGATCCCATTGCAGAGTCGATGCGGATAAAGAAGAGATCAATACACTTAAAGTCTCCCCGAGCCGTTGGTCTAAACATTCATCCACCCAGACCATCGCTCCCTCGGGCTCCATCGTTCTGCGCGATATGCGAACCTGGCATCGCGGCACGGCGAACACTACATCGAAAATCAGAACCATGCTGTCGCTGGTTTATTACCGTCCATACTTTATGCCCGATAACTTGACTACCGCTCACGAACCAATAAACGAAGCCGATTGGCAACATATTTCGCTCCGAGCGCAATGGACCTACCGGCTGCAAAGGTAATCCATGAAAGCAGCCAAAAGGATTGTTAAACCTTTGAATCTTTACTAATTACGCGCAAATTGGAGTTTATGAGATCACGAAGCTTCACTATTATTGGGGTCTTTTTTGCAGTGATGCTTGTCGTTGTTGTGATTCGCAGCCTGCTGCATCCTGTCCAATCGGTTACCTTGTTTATTGAACACAAAGATGACGTAGCTTGGAGTCCAGCTCTAAGTAACACTCTGTTCCAAGAAGCATCTATCGATTTTGCCGGATACCAACCCATCCAGCTGGCCGGCGATGATCTCGGTGCATGGGACGAAGTTGTCGTCATGAGCTTTGACAGCAAAGAAAGTTATCGATCGTTCGTGGGTGGACTCGCAACAGATAAAACAGTCCGGCGTTACCATCTCCTCGAGGTCTTACCTCAGGCGCCAGAACTGCTGGCATTTTTGAATTGGCGTCTGCGCACCCATCGTGATGATAAAACCATCGATCCTGGAGAAAGC
>CAZYHH010000322.1:0-3428 GCA_964647295.1 uncultured Pseudomonadales bacterium | reverse complement strand
GTGGATAACTTATTTTCCACATTTTGCTAATAGGAAAACAAAGAGGTACCAAGAATCATTCAACAGATTTTAAAATCAAATAATAGAAATGAAAACAATATGATAAACCAACTATCCACACAAAAAGATAAAGTAATAATTAACAACAACAAATAATAACTAAATAACAATTGACAGTGTAAGAGGCTGTTCATAGAATCGCTCGCCACGCAAAAGAAGCATAATTCTAGAGATTTCAATGAAACGGACCTACAATCCTAGCAACATAAAGCGAAAGAGAACCCATGGATTTCGATCAAGAATGGCGACGCAAGGAGGCAGGAAGGTTATAAACGCGAGGAGAGCAAAAGGCCGCCGCAAATTAACGGTATAAAGCATGTCGTTAAAACTTCACAAGCTTGAGTCTTCTTTGGATTATTTAAAAACTTTTCAACACTTTGATATCGAAGTAAAAAAAAACAATTTTGTTTTAAAAGCTAGAACAAATGATTTAACTCAACCCCGCCTAGGATATACCATCCCAAAAAGAGGAACTCCTTTTGCGTATAGGCGCAATCGAATAAAAAGAGTAATTAAAGAATATTTTCGTTTGAATTCCTGGAAATTGCCTAATATGGATTACGTCATAATTTTGAATAAAGACTTATCTGACAATTTACTTTTGGAAGCCTTAGATCACAGCTTTACCAAAGTCGAAGAACCTTGTCGAGATCAAGTCGAACTGAATTGACTTTGGAAACAACATGACAATCATCTCTAATTCATTGGTTAAACTGAATAAGTATATTCACCACAACTTAATTTCGTTAATTCTCATAATGTTAAAGCTCTATCAAATTTGTGTAAGCCCATTTCTTGGAAACAGTTGTCGCTTCCACCCAACCTGCTCGAACTATGCGATTAAAGCCTATGCGTCTTTAGGTTTGATCAGAGGAACATTTTTAACGTTTAAACGTGTCGTGAAATGTCACCCATTTCATCCAGGGGGGATTGATGAACTCACAGAAAGCGGGGATATCCGGAAACACCAAGGTTCGCAGATATAAATAATGCTTTCTCCAGAAATTTTAAGAATTATCTTATTATTGAGCTTGGCAGCTACCGGATACCTATTAATACTTACGTGGAATCAAGACAGTCAAGCAGAGCAAGAACAAGTCGAGACCAATTATTATGAGGAAGTTCAGGCATCGCCCCCAAACCCGCCTTCAGGTGTTCTCTCGATAGAACGTAATGAAAATCAGGATATACCAGACCAAAGTTTCTTGGTCACCGAACCAGAAGCAAATCTAAATAACCAGTCAAGCTACGAAGCAATACAAGAATCTCGCACAGATCGAGTAGTTAGGATAGATACTCCAACCCTCCAAATATGGGTTGATCTACTTGGAGGCGACATCGTTAGAATTAACCTCCCAAAATATCCGAGAAATATTGATGTTCCTGATGACCCGCTATTTTTGTTGATTAAAAGTCAAGAGCTAAATCACTATTATGTAGCACAAAGCGGTTTAATTGGTCCCGACGGGCCTGATGGCAAAGATAATAGACCTCTATATGAGGTAGAACAGAGTTACTACAGGCTGACAGAGGGGAACACACTAGAATTAAGGTTATTTACAGCCTCTGAAGGAGTCGATATCACCAAAATTTTCCGCATAAAAGCGGACGAGTACTTAATCGATGTGGACCATGTTGTTAACAATAAAACCAACGATAACTTTCGAGCAGGGTTATTTGCGCAGATCAAAAGAGATGACCAACAGCCACCTGATCAAGAACAATCAAGCCTAGGCATGCAAGCGTATGTGGGTGGCGCGATAACAACACCAGAAGAGAAATACCGTAAAATTGATTTTGAAGAGGTAGACGAAAACCCACTTAATTTAACTACCAAAGGTGGGTGGGTCGCTTTTCTTCAACACTATTTCCTTACTGCTTGGATATCCAATCCAGAAGAATTGAATAGATACACGGCACGAAGATTAAACGACGGCAATTACGCTTTCGGGTTCACAGGGCCTTTGTTCGAACTCACGCCAGGTGAACAAAAGACTTGGCGCACCCAATTTTATGCGGGGCCAAAAGATCAAGATAAGCTTGCCGAGATCTCTCCTAATCTAAATTTAACTGTGGATTATGGGTTTCTATTTTTCATCGCCGAGCCTCTGTTTTGGCTTTTGGATTGGTTGCACGGTTTTTCGGGAAACTGGGGGTTAGCAATCATTCTCCTTACTTTAATCGTCAAGTTAGCTCTTTATCCTTTGTCAGCCGCCGGCTATAAGTCCATGGCAAATATGCGAAGAGTTGCCCCTCAGCTTAAAAAAATCCAGGAAAGATATTCGAACGATCGGGAAAAACTTCAAAAAGAGATGATGGAAATGTATAAGCGAGAGGGGGCGAACCCTCTCGGGGGCTGTCTACCTATGTTGCTACCCATGCCGATTTTCATAGCGCTTTATTGGGTTCTTTTAGAAGCAGTTGAGTTAAGACACGCACCATTTATGCTTTGGATTGAAGATCTGGCAGTTATGGATCCTTATTTTATTCTGCCAATACTGATGGCCGGGACTATGTATTTTATGCAAACCTTGAATCCTCAGGTAGGTGACCCTATGCAAATCAAAATGATGAAGGCCATGCCATTTGTATTTTTGATTCTCTTCCTATGGTTTCCCGCTGGCTTAGTGCTTTACTGGTTGGTCAATAACATTCTATCTATAGCGCAACAGTGGTATGTAATACGTCAGACTGAGAGTGCAAGGAATAGTAGCTAAGCATGAGATGACTCTGATGGGAATAGAGCGCGACTTAATTGCGGCGATAGCGACACCCGCAGGCATAGGCGGTATAGGAATCATCAGGATTTCAGGAAAAGGCGCCAAACAATTAGGGGAGAAATTAGGCAACAAGCGACTGGAACCCAGGAAAGCGCAATACTGTGAGTTCCATAGTGGTTGCGATTTAATTGATAAAGGAATCGCGCTTTTTTTTGAAGGACCGAATTCGTTTACGGGAGAAGATGTCGTAGAGCTTCATGGCCATGGTGGCCCAGTGGTAATGACTAACCTACTGCAAGCTGTTTGCTCTGAAGGAGCAAGAGTTGCCAGACCCGGAGAATTTAGTGAACGAGCCTTTTTAAATGAAAAAATAGACCTGGTTCAGGCAGAGGCAATAGCGGATCTCATTAGCAGCGGATCGGCAAAAGCGGCAAAAGCGGCTGTAAATACGATTTCTGGAAAATTCTCTTTAGAGGTAAAGCAGATAACGGGCGCAATTAACCATTTAAGGGTCTTTATAGAAGCAAACCTGGATTTTCCTGATGAAGAAATTGAAACCCTAGACCTTGAAGAAATCAAAGAGAGCATTAGAAAGTTAAGAAAAGAAATTGAATCTTTTTTATATATTAGTCATCAAGGATTGATGCT
>CAZYHH010000321.1:0-3468 GCA_964647295.1 uncultured Pseudomonadales bacterium | reverse complement strand
GAGGATCAAAGCGCTCAAAGATATATTCCCACATGGCCAACAAATCGCGAGACATCAGGCTTGGGAACTGCTCCGGATCATCCACCATCGGTTTGAAGTTAGCGCTTAAGACGTGCCCCCATATATCGTGGACTTGTTCGAGTTCAGGGGGTTGGGCTTCCTGAGTTTCCCAGCCAGCGGACCTCAGTACACGCTCGGCCGAATCTATCGCATCTAACGCCGACTGCGGCAGATCGACGCCCGGCACCTCGCGGACGACTACAGCTCTTTTTGCGAAATCTGAACCATATAATGGCACGTCCACAGACGAAGGATCACGAAGGTGCCGGCCACTGAGCACCTCGTAGGCGATTTTCAGATCTTCCACGCGCCGTGCCATCGGCCCGTCAACAGCCATCCACTGATCCGCAAAACCCCTTTCGATTGGAGCTACAGAGCTACCGCGAGGAATCCTCCCCGCGGAGGGTTTCAACGAGCTGATACCACAACAAAAAGCTGGGTTACGCACTGAACCGCCTATATCATTGCCCAGACCGATCGGGCTCATCCCGCTGGCAATCGCGGAAGCCTCTCCTCCACTCGACCCTCCGGCTGTCCGCGATTTATTCCAAGGGTTATAGGTACGCCCCCTAAGCGGATTATCCGTATCAATTCTCAAGCCCAGCTCGGGAAGGTTTGTTCTCGCAATCGGGATAGCGCCAGCAACCTTCATGCGCTCCGCCACTGGAGCATCCTCGCTCGGCAACGTATTAGCCCCAGCCGGAACACCGTTAGTCGTCGGCGAGCCTACCAAATCAATATTTTCTTTGACAGTGAACGGCACCCCATGGAGCGGTCCTGAAGATTCTTTTTTATCGCGTTCTCGAGCCGCAGCTAAAGCCGTTTCCTCAAGCACCACCGTGACAGCATTGAGCTTCGGATTCACCTCATCGATTCGCTTCAGATGATCCCTGACGATCTCTTCACTCGACGCCTCTTTACTGCGAATCATCTGCGCCAATTCGGAAGCCGAAAACTCCCATAGTTGCTTAGACATATTCCTTCCCTTGAAAATGCTCAACCCAGAATAACTCGATCATCAAGAGTGATACTAGCTTTTATAACTCAAAGTCATCACTCTATGAAAAATCAGCAGTTGACAACCCATCGAAATCATCCGCAGTATCAAATAAACAGAAAAACGGCTCACGGTGGGGAGAGCGATACATGAAACCAATCAGTTATGTCGACGAATTAAACAAACACTATGGCTCGATGGGCTTTCCGCCTTATGAGTGGACAATAAACGAGTCCGCCCCCTTAACACGAATCGATAAGCCACTAACAAAGTGCACAGTGAGCCTGCTGACCTCAGGGGGCATCTCACAATGCTCAATGCCAAACTTTGACCCAAATGCACGAAATGACCATCGCTTAGATGAGGTGCCCAAAGACGCAAACAGCTCAGACTTCAATATCAATGACAGTTATTACGACCACACCGACGCTGAGGCCGACTTGAACTGCGTATTTCCCATCGATCGATTGAGAGAATTGGAACAAAATGGTGAGATCGGGCAGACAGCGACTCGATTTTGGAGCGGCTTCATGGGTCGCATCTACAACCGTAGTAAGGTTCTCAATGAATCGGCGCCCGCTTTCGTTGAAAAATTAAAGGAGGACGGCGTCGATATCTTGATCACCGCGCCCGCCTGACCGCTCGATCACCAAACCGTGGGTTTGGTCTGCAGAGTAGTCGAAACGTCGGGTATCGCGACTGTATGTTTATCGACTGGAAAAGATCTGACCGCTCAGGTCAAGCCGCCGAGGAGTCTCTTCATGAATTACCCGATGGGTAATAATTTTGGAGGTCCTACTGATATCGATCAACAACTACGCATCCTAAGGCGCTCGCTGCAGATGATCGAGGAAGTAGAAACTGGCGGTGTAATGATCGATTGGGAAGAAAGCTGGCCGAGCAAATTTGAATACTTCACCGGGAAAAGGAAATCTGCCCAGTAACAACTTGAGCTAGGTAATCGCTATGAGCACAAAAAGGCTCGACACGGTCAGGCTCCAAAAAATGAGCCGAGCATTCATCGAATCTGCTTCTTTATTTTCTGCGATAGATCTAGATTTATTTACTGCTATCAGTCAGGGCGAAAATACCGTCGCGCGTTTTGCAACAATTTCCGGAATCACAGAGTTAAATGCCGAGCGCTTGATGACCATGTGTGCCACCGCTGAACTGATCCATTGGAAAGACGAGCACTATGAAAATGCCGAAGACGTCGAGCGTTTTCTGGTTAAGGGAGCAAAAGGGTACGCCGGTCCTTGGTTGACCTTCCTTCGACCGGGATGGAAAAACTGGGGCAATCTGACTGAAAAACTAAAAACCCAAACCGAGCCAGTGGTGATCGGTGGCTATGAATCCATGACGGTCGAAGAAGCCAGAAAATATCATGAGGGCACCTCCTCCATCGGCTTTGGTGCGGGCAGGCGTTTCGTAAAACAAGTCGATCTCAGCAGCCGCAGCAAAATGATGGATCTTGGCGGGGGCTCGGGCGCTTACTCGATTGTCTCTGCACAGACACATGAACAGTTGCAGGCCGTGGTATTTGATCTCCCACCGGTTGTCGAGGTCACAAAAGAATTCATTACAAACAATCATGTTAAAGACCGAGTAACGACCCAGGGAGGCGATTTCACCACGGATGAATTTCCTAAGAATTGCGACGTTGCTCTCATGGCCAGCAACCTACCCCAATACAATCGAAGAATTATTTCTTTAGTCGTTCAAAAAGCCTTCGATGCGCTCCTTCCTGGAGGCGAGATGCACTTAATTGGCGAAATGCTAGACGACGATCGAGCCGGGCCAACCGACGCAGCGATTTGGGGATTGCTCGAGGTCATGTCAAACAGCACAGGTTTAACCCATACACGCGCCGATTGCGTGAATTACTTTAAGATGGCCGGTTTTCTAGACATACAAGTAAGTGAGTTTGTACCAGGTATTCTGGTTCGGGTATGCGGTAACAAACCTCAAGAATAGTGCTTCTAGAACTGCACCCATCTAATATATTTTATATCGCACTTATAGCTGTGTTTCGGAAATCCTGGGAAAACAGGATCGATTTGTAAGAGCCAAACAAATTAGCCTTAAGTCAATGCGAAATAGGTCGATTATGTAATTAGAGAGTAGATGTACCCGTTCTATGAAAAAATTAATATCAAGAATTTGAGCAACTAACAATATAGAAGCTTCACATGATAAGGATAACTCTATTGTCAATGATCCTAGCCCTTATAACTGCTTGTGGCGGTGGGGGAAGTGGTAATGTAATCAGCGAGACACCAACTGCACCAAGTCCTAATCAAAATTCTAACGCAAACACACAAAACTCGGACTCAACCTCTAACTCTACTCCTACATCACCCGCTCAGGGCCTCTCCAATGCGGAAGCTCATAGGTTTCTTAGACAGGCATCT
>CAZYHH010000320.1:0-3489 GCA_964647295.1 uncultured Pseudomonadales bacterium | reverse complement strand
GACCAGCGTTGGTGTGTAACCGACTTGAGTTTCTGACCAATAACTCAACACGTCTTCATACACATTCATCACAGGAATGTTGTGCTCGATTCCCGTGATCCCATCGGCCACTAAATTCATGTCCATGTGATAAAGAGACCCGCCTTCGGCAACCACCAGCATTCCGGCCTGGCGAGCCGCTTCGATTACCATTTGACGCTGCTCTCGTCGGGGTTGATTGTAGTTCTTGATGCTAATAGCGCCTTGTTTTTTTAATCTGCTAACCACATTCTGCGCATCTTCCATAGTATCAATCGGGTCATACCCAACACTCTTGGCTCCGTAAACTATGTCCCCAGTCGAAAATATTCTGGGTCCAACAATCCTTCCCGATCGCTGGTAATCCGACGCCGCAAAAACCCTCCTGGCACTACTTGAAGGGTCGAGAACGGAGGTTACGCCCAGAGCAAGGTGGGCCAGCAAGGACCAGTTCTGCTGAGGTATGATGTCATCACGACCATAAGGCCCATGCGCGTGAGCATCAATATAGCCGGGCAGTATGGTCTTGCCTGCGACGTCGAGCTCCATCGCACCATTGGGTATGGCAACCGATCCACTCGGTCCAATCTCGACAATACGATTTGCCTTAATCAGGACTGTCCCTCTCAGAATTACTTGCCTGTTATCATCCATGGTGATGATTTTGGCGTTGGTCAGGGCGATGAGCCCTTCTGGCTTATCAGCCTCTATCGTCATAGAAAGATTAACCGTTTGAATCGCCGGCGATTCTTGAGACCAAAACTCAGAGCCAACCACCATGCTGTTGAACTCAGGGCCGACGCTCCAGCTCAAAGAGTGACCGGCTAGACCCCAGCCAAAGTACTCGCCGCCCTCCCCGCTCACTCGCCTGGTCACAAACGCACTTGGCGCTGTTTTTGGATTCTTAACTGGGGTCAGCTCATGCACTCTCCCGGTTTGCGGCATTGCTGACACGTAGAGCCCACCGGATTCCACAAAGGCGACCGCTTCTCCATCTGGCGCAACCTGTATTTGATCAGCAAGAGCTGACCGAGCGTGTACTTTAATGTCAAGACCTTCTGAATTCATCGATATCAACTGGGTCTGGGCGTCATCGCTGCCCCTACCGGTGGTAGATCTTTTTCTTTCCACGGCATAAATCCGATCCTCTGGGCCAAAATGCGCGTCTCTACCGCGATCAGAAACAAATGAAGCGACTCTATCACCGAGCTTAACGCTATAAATTCCAGGATTTCGACCACCATCAGGTCGGGTCAATGAGCTCCCAGAAAGTTTTCGAAAAATCAAAGACGTGCCCGTCGGGTTGATCGCCAGTTCCGTGAAATGACCGGTTCTCTCTATTACGCGGCGCGATCGTCCTCCCCGAGCTGAGACCACTCTCAACTCGGCCAGGTTTTCATCCTGCCAACGAAAGAAATAGATTTTCTTTCCTTTCGCGCCCCAGACCGGCGAATACTCATGACCATCGAATTGATCTTGGGTTAACGGTCTCGGCGACTGGCCAGGTTGCTTAACGTAGAGTCTCCCGAGTGTCTCAAACACTATATTCTCGTGAGTCGGCGATCTACTCGCGAACCGCGCCATTTTAGTTTGATACTGATCAGGGCCAACTTCTACTCGGAACTTAGGAGAAGGATAGACAGTTCGGCTTGTTTTTAATCTAAAGGGTATCAGTCGTTTTTCTTTGGTCTCAACGTCGACACGCCAAATCTTGCCGCCGCTCCAGTAGACAATCGAACGGTTGTCAGGTGTCCAGTCCATGGTCGGATAGAGTCCTTGCACCCCCCAGGTCTCCTGCATATCAGCGTCTAAATTATCTGCCAACATCATTTCTTCCTGAGACTCAAGGTCCTGAACGAATAAGCGTGACTGCGAACGCACGCGTTTCACATAGGCGAGCTTGAGACCATCAGGCGACGGCGTAGGCCTTACGGCGCCGCCCGGACCACCCGCGACCACCTCGGTCTCGCGTGTATTGAGATCAAAATTTTTGATCACCATCACTTCCGCGTTGCTGTCCTCGTGATAAATAAACGTATTTCCCGGAGTCGCGTTCTGCGTATAAAAGATAGACTCTCCATCAGGCGCAAAAACCGGTTCACCGAGCTCTTTTTGGTAGGTTTTTGCAGGGCGTTCTACGACTACTGAACCAGACACTTTTTCCCGACTTAGCCTGGCGTCCAGAAAACCGTGATACATCCAGATCTCACCGGTACCCAGCGACCTCGAGGTCGTGAAGTGTTTCTTCGCAACCAGAAAATTTCGGGTCGGGTGCCAAGAAGCATTATTTAGTAATCGAAACTTCTCAAAGGTTATCTGTTGTGCAGGCTCATCCAGATTAAGCAGGTCCTTGATCCATATATTGTCAGCCCCAGAGCGATCTGAGGTGAAAGATAGATAACGCCCGTCCGAACTCACCTGCGGTTGCATATCCCAGGCATGACCAGATGTGATCTCCTGCGGTTGGCCACCCTCAATCGGAATCCGATAAATATCACCTAACAAATCAAATAAGACGAACTTTCCGTCGGGGGTGACGTCGACATTCATCCAAGTGCCCTCTGTCAATTCAAGTTCTACCTGTTTTGGTTTTACCGAATAATTGGGCTGGCTAATGTCCCACTGAGTATCTGAAGGATGATTTTGGTCTAGATCGGCTCCTTCACTTTCACTACCGACAGCCGAGGCCGACGATAAAAAACATACGCTGGAAATGAAGCCCATCCAAAACCAATGAAATTTCAAATCAGAATCTCCCTCAGATTTTTATGAAACGATAAGCTATTCTTAGGACTTATCTTGACTCGCTCTTAAGTCTTAACTAGAAACGAAAACAGTATCAGAATAAGTAACCGAATGATTCAGTCGATTATCTGTTGAGTTCGCTTCTTTCAGACAACTTCTACAACTCAAGAGAACAGACCATGCAAAAACAATTGATCTCGCTGATGTTCTTAACCCTAAGCAGTTTTACTTGGGCACAAAACCCGGAGCGTCTAGAGTGGCCAGTTCATGGACTGAACCAAGCAGAGACCCGGCACAGTGATCTAAGCCAAATCAATCGAAAAAACATCAAAAACCTTGGTTTAACTTGGTATTTTGAGACCGGCTCAAAACGTGGACTAGAAGCAACGCCGCTTGTTATCGATGGCACCATCTATTTCTCAGGCACCTGGAGTAAGGTCTTCGCCAATAATGCCAAAACAGGAGAGCCTCTCTGGGAGTTTGATCCCAAAGTACCTAGATTTCAGGGCGCCAACGCTTGTTGTGATGTCGTAAACCGAGGGGTCGCTGCCTGGGGAGACTCTATAATTTTCGGCACTATTGACGGTAGGCTGATCAGCTTGAATCGGTTCGATGGTTCCCTGAATTGGGAGGTCCTAACGGTAGATCCGAGTAAACCCTACACGATCACCGGCGCACCTAGAATCGTCAATGAAAAAGCAATCATTGGAAACGGAGGCGCAGAAT
>CAZYHH010000319.1:0-3498 GCA_964647295.1 uncultured Pseudomonadales bacterium | reverse complement strand
TCCACCTGTATTCGTTCCACTTGTTCTACCGACAACGCTTCTTCATGATAAACATAACTCCAGGTTCCTCCTCCTCCTTGATCTTGCCCCCGTATCTCCACCGTTACCCGACTCTTTTGCAGTTCCCTTAATCTAGCCAACCGTTTCATCTGTCGCTGAAGGCTACTATCACTCGGAAATCCAGACAGTGACTGACGTTGGTCACTTGGGCTATATAGAGTATTCTTTATAGCAGAGTTGACTAACGTCCCTGATAGCAAGGCTTTGAGACGATTCAAGTTGAAATAACCATCCTCTTGTAGTAGATAATCACAAGCCGACTCAATTGGATCCTCTACTTGGCCTGTTATCTTGCTATAATCCTTCAAGGTAGTCAACAGTGTCGGCCTTAGTTCCTCAATCGGTAGTTGGCTGATAATCAGAATCTGTCGGTCATCGTGGTTAACTCCTCGGATCCGATGGGCTGCTTGCACCATCTCGTCTTCCCGATGTAACCGAGCTACCATCTCCACCCGTGGATCCACATATTGCTTGACCAGAGCTTGATACTGCTGACCCTGATAGTCCTGATAGTTATAGTTCTTCCATACCATCTCCGTCTCCATTGAGATCGGTTCTTGACTATCCACCAACAGGGCATTAACCGTCTCTTCCAGATCGGTAGGACTAACACTAGGCGTACCCAGCAAGATACACCGTTGCCTGCCTTGGTGTTGGTTGGACCCTTTCAAGTTACCATAATGTTCGATCCCTACTTCAGCCGAGATCTCGCCTTCAGCCTGTAACTTTCTCAGATAGTCGGCTACCTTCTTCCAGGATACGATTAGTAACTGTTCTGGTTGATATTGACAGGCGGGTACAATCACCTTGTCCATCAGCCTCAGCAGAGTTGGCTTGGGTTTACTGTTGGTGCTATCCCACAAGGAGGTGATACCGTAAACACCGTCTACCATCTGGCTAATCTGCACTTTAGGCGAGATAGGAGCCGACCAGTGTTTGACCTCTCGACCTAACAATTGACTCATCAGGTCAGCGTTACCCTGGCCATCGAGTAAAACCATCGGTATATCCATCGGTACTTTGCAATATTGCCTTAGATTTAGCCGGATACCATCTGCCGTCATCACCAAAGCCGAGTTATAATCTCGATCCTCTGCATAAAGCTGAAACTCTCGGTTCAGGGTGCGTAACAGATCGCTCTGATAGTTGAGTGGGATCTGCTCTTCGCTGGGCTCGAAATCGGAGATTACCGGTAATTCTTCTCGACTGGCGTAGTTAGCATCCACTTCAATCTGACCGTTATCTATAGGGCAGGAGAGCGATTGTGGAATATACTTGTTTTGGTTACCAATTAAGATATGGAAAGCCCGTTTGGTGGCCCCGAGAAAGGCGTCGATACCTACCACCACGGTCCGATGTTTACTGGGCGTTTCAGCATTGACATCTTCTAGCATCTGACCTAACTGATCCTTACCGCCAGCTACCAAAGCTATGGCCTCCATGGCTTCTCGACCGATCAGTTTCCGACGTTTACCCTCTTTCAGGAACCGTTTATTATCCTCTACCGCCGACCGTATAACCCGCAGTAAACTTCTCAACTCATCTGACCAAGCGTTAGCGATAGAATGGCTCAAATCATTAATACCGATGTTGGTGCTACGTACAAACTTGTTGGGATCAGGTTCGTCCATCACCACCACTTGCTGCGGATTAAGGACCCGATCTTGGAAGATGTCTTGGCAGAACCGATCAATAAACAAAGTCTCATGTACAGTAGCCATCGATTCAGGCATCTGATACTGGCGGTAATAAGCACAACCGCCCTTCAACCCAATCCCGCAACCACTGGAACATAAGTTCTGGATCACGTTCCACTTCTGGAGGGCTAACTTGTTGGCTTCTTCGTGCCGATGGCATAAAATCTGGTATTCATTGGTGTGGATCGTCTTCTGCTCTATCTGCGCTTGATCCCGCATCTGTCGCAGGTAGTCCAATCCGTCCTCTGCTGACCACTTCTGTACCACTTGGTCGAGAGGTCGTCTGGGCCTGATATAGGTCCAATGGCCTAATTGATGTGTCTGGATGGCTTCCTTTAGTAACTGGTGTCTAGGTGAGGTGAAAATGATGCGCCAATCAGGTTGCTGCACCAAGGTTTGTAAACTACTGGTGGTCTTGCCTACACCTTGGGTGACTCGCATCAACAAGGCCTGACCATCACCACTAAACTGGTTGAGATAACCATTGATCTGTTCGGGGATCTGCTGTCGTACCTGTGTCAAACTCAGGTTTGAGGTCTCGATCTTTATCTTGGCTGGTGCTATTCGTACCCGTTTTACTTTCTCAAAACTGATGACACCGTCTTTGTCCTCTTTTGGCATCGGTGTGGCTCTGACCTTGGCCACATCTAAACTGGCTGACATCGGTTTCAGATTGGGGGCTCTGCCATTAGCCAATAGGTCATCTATCCCTTTGCCTTCGTCAATACCCCAGCTGGCCATTTGACAATTAAAATGATGGGCTATCAGCAGTTGAGCCAGATTGTCGATAGCCTGACTAACTCCTTTGTTATTCTCATAGTCAGCATCGAAGGCGATCACCACCTGTTCCGCTCCTAATTGACGCAAAATCTCTACCAGTTCACCTTTTTTGTAGCTATTGACGCCGGCTACACCGATCACTGTTTGGCCTAACTTTAAACTGGCCACATCAGCTTTTAGCAATCCCTCTGTTATCCAGACCGTAGAATTGTCACCGTCCCATTTAGCCACATGGATGGGTGCACCTGACGACACGCCGCCACGCTTACGTTTGCTGGAACTAGCACTAAACCATCGGTATCGACTGCCTGTATCCGTATCACTTCTGACTTGACCACCGATTAGATTGCCGTCAACATCACGACAAGGTATCCAGATGCCGTTTTGATGCGTGATCCAGACCTTACCCTTGTCCGACAGGTAAAAACCGGCCACAGACAGTAAAGCAGCCGTATCTGGACTCATGGCTTTCATTAACCTGCTTCGATCTTGGTGGGATTCTGGCAACGATCGATAACCCAATCGCTTGATCTCCGTTTCATCCAATCCACGTTGGATCAGATTAGACCGATGCTCTGTCTTCAGTCTCAACTGGGTCTGCATCCGCTGGTAGATGCGGTTTAGTGTCTTAGCCGGTGCTTTGTTGCGTTCGGATTTGGGCTTGGCTTGGTAATTTGAGCCAGAAGGTCGGGTCTGTGAAGCTGAATCTAGCAAGAAGACACCAGCACCTTCGATCTGAATGTCTGGCTCTTTAGTCCAATGTTCAGAGCGCCGACAGACATCTGCTTCGATGCAACCTGACTCTTTGCCTGCCAAGGTTTGACACCAGTCAGGCTTATCGCAGATGGCACAGGTTTGACCTACGGTTAGATTGACGAATTCACAGTGGTCAAAGATACTGGAACTGGAGTTTGTCATGACATTTCACCTCCAGTGCCAGTAGCGCTATGGCTATTAGATA
>CAZYHH010000318.1:0-3542 GCA_964647295.1 uncultured Pseudomonadales bacterium | reverse complement strand
TAGCCGGTTTCCCCGACAAAAAAATTTTCATGTCGGCCCTGTGTGGGCCCAGGCTAGTTGATCCAGCCCTTTTATCTTTAGTCTCAGCTTCACTCAAAAGCGCGACCGCCTCTTCGGCATCAGCACCGTAACCCCCGCCCCAATACTCCAATGAGGCTGCATCGACACCCGAAAACACCTTAATCAAATCACCCAAAACAAATGCAAGCTGCTCCACGTACGCCCCACGAAGCGCGTTTATCTCTGCGCCCAGCACAGCCAAGCCGTTCAACCAAGGATCAACACTTCCGACGCCCTCTTTCAACCATGCATTTCTCTGTTTCAGCGTCCTCCGATAGTCTCTTGCCAAGGCAAGGTAGCTTTGTTCCACGTGGAACAAACCCCAGTCTAGAAAAGAACGCCTAATCTCTGGCCCAAAAAAAACCAGGTCAGACTCGTTTGGCAAAATAAGTTGAACCGGCAAAAGTCGTCCAACATCTTCGAAGGATTTGCACTCAAGCCCATCAAGACTGAGCAATAATCTGCCCTCTCTATTTTTTTTTCCAAGGAGAGCCCTGCTTCCACCGCTTTCTGTCTCAACCTTAATGCCCATCGACATCGAATCACTGTCATTGTTAATTAATGCATTAACAGACCCACCTCGAAAGCTCCGGCCTCTTGACATTAGGTATATACCCTCAATTAGTGCGGTCTTACCTGCCCCATTCGGGCCCAGAATAAAATTGGCTGAAGAAGAAAATGACAGCGAACAATCTTTGAGGTTCCGTAAGCCCTTTAGGTATGTGCTACGTATCTGCAAATCGGCTGTTTTCGCAAATCATAGCCTCATGGGCATCACTACATATACCGCCTTCGATCCATTAACCCCCTCCAAAAGGGCAGAACTATTACCGTCACTTAAGGTGATTCTGACTTCGCCAGAATCCAATACCGACAACACGTCGAGTATATACCCTACATTAAAGCCGATTTCGAGGTCGCTACCTTCGTAAGATGACTCCAAAACCTCTTCGGCCTCTTCTTGCTCAGGGTTATTGGCCTGAATCTTTATATCACCCTTAGATAACAAAAGACGAACGCCCCGATATTTTTCGTTGGACAAAATAGACGCTCTTTGGAGAGCGTCTCGGAAAACGAGTCTGTCAACACTAACCTCGATTGATCCTCCCTTGGGCACGACCTTATTGTAGTCGGGGAACTGTCCCTCCACCAATTTTGAAGTAAACCTACAATCGCCAGCTTGCACACTCACCAGCTTGTCCGACATGCTTAACTGAAATTCGTCGCTCCCATCAATAATCTTGAGTAGCTCTAACACTCCTTTCCTGGGTATTATAGCTCTGGCGCCGTCAGTTGCGCTGGTACCACCAGCCCTTAGACTCATCTCAGTCATAGCTAAGCGATGTCCGTCAGTCGCGACCAGTTTAATAACGTCCCTATCCATCTCAAGCAACATTCCATTTAGAAAGTATCGAACATCTTGTTGAGCCATCGCAAAGGACACTTGCTCGACGCTCTCCTTGAAAACCTCACTATCGACGCTTATTTGTTCTCCATCGACAAAACCCAAACTATCTGGAAACTCACTGACACCAATCGTTGAAAGAGAATACCTCCCTCTTCCGCACTTTATGCTTACCTTGTCTTTTAAATGTTCTAAAACAATATCTTCGGTAGCTGGCAAGCTTCGCCAGATATCATTGAACTTTTTAGCTGGCATCGTAACTTCGCCAGCAGATTCCATCTCGACTTGTGAGGTGGTTTGCAGCTCAACCTCTAGGTCGGTCCCTACCATTTCCAGCCGGCCATCATCAACCTTGATTTTCATATTGGCCAATACAGGGAGCGTCTGTCGTTTTTCAACCACATTTGAGATTAGTTGAATTGGACCAACTAAACCGTCTCTTTTCACCCTTATTTTCACAAACTCTACCTTTACGCTGAAAGAAGCCGAACAAGATTTTTATGATCTTCCGCTGTTTCGGCGGTCCCTTCTTTAAGCTCGTTTATTTTTCGACACGCATGCAGCACCGTCGTGTGATCTCTTCCACCAAAAGCGTCACCTATCTCCGGCAGGGAGTGATTTGTGAGTTCTTTAGCTAACGCCATAGCCATTTGTCTTGGTCGCGCAATGGTCCTGTTTCGCCGCTTAGAGACCATGTCTGAAATCTTAATATTAAAATAAATGGCAACTGTTTTTTGAATATTGTCTATTGATATCTGTCTATCTTGTATTGCGAAAAGATCTCTTAGTGCCCTTTTAACCTGCTCTATCGTAATTTTACTACCTGTAAACCGAGCATTGGCTATAACGCGTCTTAGTGCGCCCTCTAATTCTCTAACATTAGACCTTATTCTTTCTGCAATGAAAAAAGCGACTGCTGTATCAAGTTCTACTTTCTCTGCTTCCGCCTTTTTCAACAAAATCGCCACCCTCGTTTCAAGTTCGGGAGGCTCGACTTCAACTGTGAGGCCCCACACGAAGCGAGACTTTAATCTTTCCTCTAACCCTTCAATCTCCCTGGGATATTTGTCACTAGACATGATCATTTGGTGGCCGCTTTCCAACAAAGCGTTAAAGACATGGAAGAACTCTTCTTGCGATTTTAATTTTCTAGCAAAAAACTGAACATCGTCTATCAAAAGCGCATCGGCAGACCGATAATACTGCATAAAACCCTGCATCTTTCCCTGCTGCAGCGCTTTTATCATATCCTGCACAAACTTTTGTGAATGCAAATAGATCACATTAGATCTTGGATTTCTTGCGACAATTTCGTTGCCTACAGCCTGCATCAGATGAGTTTTTCCGAGACCAACTCCACCATAAATCAACAAAGGGTTATAAGAGGTACCAGAATTTTCTGCTACTTGTCTCGCTCCGGCTATGGCTAGTTCATTCGACCTCCCTACGACATAAGAATCAAAGGTGAACTCCGAATTTAGATTAGTTGGTCCACTAACGGTCTCTATATCCATAGGTTGGGCCCTACCTGGCCCCACCCTAAATCGATCACCAACCACAAGTTCAATTGCGAAGGGTTCAGAGCTTTCATTATATTCGTTAAATACTTTCTCTATCGCATCTAGGTAGGATTTCCTGATTTGCTCCTCCACGTAAATATTGGGAGCTAAGATCGTCAAACGATCGCCATCAATCTTAGATTGCAAAGGACTTATATAGGTCTCGAAGTGCTCTACGCTAAGCTCTTCCCCCAACCTCGCAACGCACCTTTCCCACAACTTTTCTAACAATTTAACGCCCCCGGAAAATGTTGTCAGCGTAAGATGTCTTGTATGCGACGCAAGATTAACAAGATCACAAACGCTGTTTTATGTTTCTTCTTTTTGCTGCGACATTTTATTCAAAACTGACTAAAAATAGCTACGATAAAACACCAAAATATTTGTTTTTTTTTTAATACTGATTATTCAATTACTTATGCGCCCAGAATAAACAAACGCCCGTTAAATAGCGCTGACCCTATGTTAACAACATTCTGAAAAAACTGAGGATAACTTTTTATCCACATTTTGCTAAA
>CAZYHH010000317.1:0-3545 GCA_964647295.1 uncultured Pseudomonadales bacterium | reverse complement strand
TTTCTTAATTGACGGAGTTAAAACAGAAGTGCTCTTATCCAACACGAGAGGGTGGATTGGTTCGCCCATAAGAGTTCGGAGCTGGTCCTCTGACGTGATCTGATGGTCCATCTACCAATGTCCTTTTTTGTCGAATTTAAGTTTGTTTGAAATAGGAGATCATTCCCGTTTTTTCAATTCGTGTTCTCTAAGTACCTCATCCTGCCGCCATGTTCTTGGGCCTTGAAGCGGGGACAATGTCGATTTCGTTATCTGTCAGAGCGGGACGAGTCTTGCGCCTAGTGAGCGCCGCCTCGATGAAGGGACCTAATTTTTCGGCTTTTTCCGCTTCTCGGGCTTCCCTGCCTTCAGCAAATTCGTCGTAAACTTCTGCGTTAAATGTCTCTAAGCTTTCGCATATGTGCTCGTGCTGGTTCTTACCTCCCTGCTGTAGAAAGATCACCTGATCGACTCCAGCATCAGCGAATCCTTGCATGTGCTCGCGAAACTCCGAGGGAGTGCCAATGCCGGGGGACCTGGCCATGCTCCGGTCTGGGTTGACGTCGCCCCCGCCGTAGGCCGTATCTTTTACATCTTTACCGGCTTCACGTGCTTTTTTTCTGGCCTCAAAATTGTCCCAGAGCTTGCTTCGACCAGGCAAAACATCGTCCGTCACTAGCGCGCCGATTGCATATTCAAAGAAACGGAAGCCGTCTTCGCCTCGCCGAGAAGCCTCGTCATGATCTTCGTGTAAAGAGAATGCCGAGACCATCGCGATATTCGCGTTTACCGCATGGCCGAGAGGTACGCATTCTTCGGACATAATGGTGTCGTAATAGGTTTTGGTCCAGGTTTTGGCTTCTTCAGGGTCCAGGAAACTGAAAGCCAATACCCCCAAACCGTTTTGTGCTGCCACCTTGATGGTGTCTCGATTTGTGCATGCCATCCACATTGGTGGGTGGGGTTTTTGTATCGGTTTGGGCAAAACATTACGACAGGGTAAAGACCAGTCTTCGCACTCATAACCAGGATAAGGTTCCATCACCATCATGTCAGAAATTTCTCTTGCAGCTTCCAGGCACATCTCTCTTTTGCGTTTTGCTTGAATGCCAAAGCCCCCCAGTTCGAGTCTGGTGGCGCCTTCTCCGATACCGAATTGAGCACGTCCTTTCGAGACCAGATCCAGCATGCCCACGGCTTCGGCTGTTCTTGCTGGATGGTTGTAGTTGGAAATCACTTGGCGAATCCCAAACCCGATATTGATGTTCTCGGTTTTTGCTGCGATTGCTGACAAGAAGACCTCGCTGGCCGAGCAGTGCGAGTATTCTTCGAGAAAGTGATGTTCTACTGACCAGGCATAGTCGATGCCTAGCTTGTCGCCCAACACACACTGGTCGATCGCATCATGAACGATACGCAGCTCGCTGTCAGCGGCCCAGGGCTTGGGTAATTGAAGTTCGTAAAGCATACCAAATCGCATAATCTTCTCCTTTCTTCTCTGAACCAACAATACTATGGTTTTTGATCTGGCGTCTATGAAGAGAGGTAGGGTTATGAAGGTGCTCAAGTTTGGATTAATTGCTTTTGTGATCCTGGTCATGTGCGGTTCTTTCTATCAATGGTATGCCAGCCATGAGGACGAGGCTTCATACCCCGCCCCCGGCAAACTCATTGAGATCGATGGGGTGGATCTCCATTTAGACTGTCGTGGGCAGGGCGAGGTGACTCTGGTCCTCGAAGCGGGCTTAGGTATGGACTCTACCAGTTGGTCCTTGATTCATGACCCTTTAAGCAAGCATGTGAGGGTCTGCGCCTACGATCGAGTTGGAATGGGGTGGAGCGAGCCGATAACTCGAATGTCACTTGCCCCGGATATCTCAACTCGGTTGAAACGGTTGCTTGATAAGGCCGAAGAGAAAGGCTCGCATATCTTGGTGGGTATGTCGGCAGGCGGGGTTATAGTCAGACAATATTACAAGCAGTATCCAGATAATGTGGTGGGATTGGTTTTGGTAGACTCCTCTCACGAGCAACAAAAAAATCGATTACCCGCCTTGGACAGGGGATTTGATTACCTAGTTCATATCTGCAGGCTTCTCCAGCCCATTGGTGGGGTGAGGTTGTCTGGAAAGCTAGAGGAAATGGCGCCTACCAATATGAGTAAAGAGTGGGTCGCTACCTGGGTAGCCAATCAAAATAAGTCTCACTCATGTAATTCGATTTACTATGCGTTCGAGAGTTTTATGCTAGAAGTCGTTGATGTATTGCCGCCATCCTCTTTAGGGAACTTACCTTTGCTGGTGCTTTCTCAAGGAAACGATCCTAAAGGTGATCCTTCAAATGGATACACCGATGAGATGGCGCGTGAACAACGCAGGATTTGGGATGAATTGCAGATAGAACTGACGCAGCTGTCTTCAAATTCGACCCGCGTCATCGCAAAACAAAGCGGACACGTTATTCAGTATGATCAGCCGAATCTTGTTATCAATTCAATATTACAATTCGTTGAGAATCTTCCAGATGATTTGGGTTCGGGAAAAATGAAGCCGGACTCTGCGAGCTGATATGAAAGTTGAGGTCGGGGCAGGGGTTCTCGAGAAAGAAGGCAAATACCTTGCGGGCCGCAAGACTGATATTCAGAGTAATTCTGAGATTTGGGAGTTTCCTGGCGGAAAGGTGGAAGCGGGAGAGTCAATTGAAGAGGCCCTTCGTCGAGAATGGAGAGAGGAGCTTGAGGTTGAGATCACAAAGTTCTGCGGACCGATCACAAAACTGGAGAACGAAGAATATCGACTCCATTTTTGTGCCATCGAAGTTTTGGGGACTCCTGCAGCTAAAGAACACAGCGAATTGTCGTGGTTGCAGCCAAAGCAAATGAGGCAATTAACGATGCACGCCCTGGATTCTCAGTTTGTGTTGAGATATTTGCTTTAGAGTTTAGATTGTTTCTCCATTTAGCAATTTTCGTTCATATTCTTCTTGGGTGATGTGTCCTGCGGCCGCGACGGCTTCTTTATCGTCGATACTCAGAAACTGGTCCAGACCCTCGATTCTTTTCCATAGAGCAATGGGTGCAAGGCCATCTGAGTTTGGTACGTAAGGGGAGGTTTCGTCTCTAGCCATCTTATGAACGTACCTGGAGCAATTCACCCATACCTGAGTGACTTCTAGGTTGACTACGAGATCTGCTCCCGGATACGAGTCGAGTAGGGGTCCTGCATCGACGAGCTTAGCGCGTCCCTGAACTCTCAAGCGGTTAGGCATCGCAAAGTCAACGAAAAGCAAGCCAACTTCAGGGTTGGCCGAGATGTTGCCCATTGAAAAAAACATCCCATTTCCATCATAACTTGGAAAGGTTATCGATTGCTTGTTTAGCGCTCTAACGAAGCCAGGATTGCCGCCTTTGTAGGACACAGTGGGCCTGCCTTTTTCGTCGATCGTTGACAAGAAGAACATTGACTGAGATTCGATGAATTTAGTTTGAGATTCGGATAGCTCTGATTCGACTACTGCCGCCTCAATTTGATCAGCCAATTCAATTGTCTTGAATTGGTTTTGAATGT
>CAZYHH010000316.1:0-3554 GCA_964647295.1 uncultured Pseudomonadales bacterium | reverse complement strand
ATTGGTTTAGCTGCAACGGCCCAACAATCTTTCAAAATGCTTAACTTTGGCGGGACAGCGACAATTATTGGGATGATCCCTGTTGGTACGCTTGTAGAACTGCATGGACCGGAGTTTCTAATGGAAAGAAAAATGCAAGGCTCCAACATGGGCTCAAATCGTTTTCGAGTTGATATGCCCAGATTCGTCGAATTTTATTTACAAGGGAAGTTGCACTTAGACGATCTCATTTCCAGGCGTATCACTCTAAACGAAGTGAATGATGGCATTGCTGCATTAGAAACTGGAGAAGTTGCTAGAAGCGTAATAATGTTTGATTAGGTAGCTAAAAAATCGAGTTTACTCAAACTTTTTAAAAAACAGCAGAGTGAAAATTTACCATTAAGTTACCTCAATGTTGAGTCGCCCAGCTTTGGGGAAATTACCACCCAAAATAATGATCACTAGCGCGACCAAAGAAATCACAGAGGCAAAGAAGTAGGCATGGCTGTAACCGGAATTCACATAAATCAGCCCAAGCAAGAAAGGACCAAACGCCACGCCCAATACGGAAAATGCATTAGATAAAGCGAAAGCTCTCGGATAAACGGACACCGAAAAAGCCTCTGCAAGCCACAGCGGCTGAAGCATCAAGAGATTTCCAACACTAATGCCAAACAAAACCGACGCAAGAACGACGAAGATTGGCGCATCGACAACCCCGATCAAGGTTAGGCCAGCAAACTGAATCATTAGGTTACAAAATAAAAAAGGTTTTATTGATATTCGGGTCAATAGCCAACCACCGGCCAAACGACCGCAAATACTAGCCACAGTCAACGCCTGCACACACACAGTAGCTAAAGATAGACCACCTATAGAATCTATTCTGTTATAAAGATGTGAGATTCCTCCTACTTGAGCACCCATAATCAGAACGTACCCAACCGTAATACAGATAAAAAAACGTGATTTGATCGCCGCAAGGTAATCGTCATCATCATCGAATGAAAGACCGCCAGCCATTTTGTCGCTAGTGTTCGCGGGCCGAATAGACAACAAAACTACCGGTGTAATCAACACAAAAAAGAGTAAGCCTAACAATGGCATGGTTTCGGCAATGCCCCTACTGTCTAGTAAATAAGCCGTGTAAGGGGTCAGTAGAACTCCACCCAGTGATAGACCAGTAGAAGAGATCGAAAGGGCCACCGAACGATTGGCGCCAGGAAACCACTGTGTGATCAGGGTTGTCGCGACCACAATTGACACGCCCGTATTACCGATACCAAAAAGCGTAAAAAAGATATACAGTTCCGCCAAACTAGTTGCATAACCAATCATCAAAAGTGCTGAACCAGAGAGGAAAGCGCCTAAAATCATCACGACCCTAACATCCCAGAGTGCTAAGATTCTTGCGACAAACAACCCTGCGATGCCTCCGGATACAAAAAAAAGACTGACGGAAATAGAAACCAGATCTAGAGAAAATCCAAATTCTTTGACAAAAAAGCTCATATAAACGGACATGTTATAGAAGCCCAAGCCAGAGCTAATTGTCTGAATGACCAACATGGAAAAAACAATCACCCAGCCAAATTGTGAATGGCTAACCCACCTATTCAATAAAAGTCCTTACATTGAAATGCCGGCTCGATCTAGACGATATAATAAATGGTATTTTTAGTAGAATCTAAACTCTTTCTTGCCGAAGCTCGTATCCATTCATAGTCACCACCGCTTTGCCAATGACTTCTCGATTTTCAAGCAACCGCATGGCCTCCACGGCATTCTCCATCGGGTAGGCATGACTCACATAAGGAGAAATCAGCCCTTCTCCTGCTAACCTATAAATCTCATCGGTGTTTTCTTTGCCTTTAATTGGATCCTGTCTACCATACTCACCGGCCCTAACACCAATGACCGCTATCTGCTTTATCAATATCAGATTAACTGGTGCTAAAGGCCATCTGCCGCTGGTAAATCCGATCGTCAAGATTCGTCCGCCCCAATTGATACAGCGCATGCTCTCGTCGAACACATCGCCTCCCACTGGGTCGTATATAACGTCAGCCCCCCGTCCTCCTGTCAAGGATTTGACCTCTTCCTTGAACCCTCCTAAAGAACCATCAGGCTGGCTGTAATTAATTACTGCATCTGCTCCTCTGCTCTTAACAACATCAAGCTTCCCGTCAGCACCTCCCGTCGCAATCACTTGAGCGCCAAAGTGTTTACCCAAATCCACAGCCGCCATCCCGACACCACCGGTCGCTCCATGAACCAAAAGTACCTCTCCCGACTGCAGATGTCCGCGTCGATATAAAGCAACGTAAGCTGTTAAGTAAGCCGTCTGATAGCTAGCCGCTTGAGCATAATCCATGCTTTTCGGCTTTTCCCTAACATCATTTTCTGGAGCGACGACTGCCTCGCTAAAACCACCGTATCGCATGGAAACGACCACTGCATCGCCCTCTTTAAATTTTGTAACCGCGTGACCGCAGGCTTCTATATCACCAGAAGCTTCTCCTCCAGGAGCAAAAGGTAAGGGCGGTTTAAATTGATACCTCCCCTGGATCATCAAGAGGTCCGGGAAATTAACAGCGCAAGCTTTTAACCTGATACGCACTTCATGCGAATCCAGCGACGGTAGATCAACCTCTTCCAATTTAGCCGTTCCAACATCATCGTCAATCTCTCGGCAAACGATGGATTTAACCTTCATGCCTATTAAATCAGCTCTTCCAGAGCCCGTTGTGCCATTACCTTGACTAAATGCGCTCGGTATTCAGCTGAAGCGTGGAGATCATTATTAAAACCGGCATCTGGAACCTCTATCCCATCCAGGGCAGCAAAATCAATACTATCTGCAAGTTCTTGTTCAATACCACTCGCCCTGAAAGCACAGGGTCCTGCGCCTGTCACCCCAACTCTGATTTCCTTGGAAAACTCGGCAACAAGCACCCCAACAATCGCATAGCGCGACGCTGGATTGGGGAATTTTTGGTATGCGGCGCGCTTGGGAATTGGGAAATCCAGCCTAACGATAATCTCACCAGGCTCGAGCGCAGTCTCAAAGAGGTCTAGAAAAAAATCGTCACCGGCTATTTCTCTTTTCTGAGTCACGACTGTGGCACCCAAACCAACAATAGCCGCTGGATAATCCGCCGCTGGATCACTATTCGCGACAGAACCGCCAATCGTTCCTCGATTACGGACCTGATTGTCGCCAATATCACCTGCTAACTTAGACAGCACCGGCAAGTTGGATTTCACCAATTCGTGATTAGCAACTTCATTGTGCCTAGTGAAGGCACCGATGCTAATCTTTTGTTTCGTAGATTTAATACCAGTCAGCTCACGTATCCCAGATAGGTCAATCACGTCAGAGGGTTCTGATAGTCTTTGTTTCATAGTCGGTATAAGGGTCATACCCCCACTCAGGTACATAGGGTCATCAGAGTTCCTATATAAATTCATGGCTTCTTCCATTTTTTCAGGTCGGTGATAGTTAAAGTCATCCATACCTATTCTCCTCTAGCCAATTGCCACACTTTTTCTGGCGTCGCCGGCATGGAGAT
>CAZYHH010000315.1:0-3561 GCA_964647295.1 uncultured Pseudomonadales bacterium | reverse complement strand
ATGTTATTTGGTCCATCTCATTATTTTAGGTGTTGGGCTAGCCCTGGTTTTGTTTTATGCGGAGAACCCCTTATCCAAAGACTTTGAGATTATTTTGCAGGAGTCACCCGATAGGATTTTCCCGTTTTTTCTGATTTCCGAGATGCCTGTTGGGCTGTCTGGGCTTTTTATTGCGGCTATCTTCGCGGCCGCGATCTCGACTCTGGACTCGTCGCTCACTGAGACGGCCGATTTGACGGTAAGACACATATATGAACGCTTTGTTAATCCTGGAGCTTCTGAAACTCAATTCGTCAGTGTGGCGCGTATCAGTTTGGTCTTTTGGGGGGCGATTTTTCTTGGGGTTTCGATTTTATTTAGTCGATATTCCGCTGAGGGATTGCTGAATCTCACTTTTCAATTACCCAATTATGTCTATGGGGCCCTCCTAGGGACTATCGTGCTAGCGAGATATGGCATCGGTCGATTCAGCTCGTTTATTGTGGGCTTTTTGGTTTCTTGCCTGGTAGTCCTGCTACTTTCTCAATTCGACATAGCGTTTTTCTATTGGTGTCCTATATCTGGTCTGGCGATGTGTCTTGTCGTTTGGAGTATGGAGCGCACTCAGATTGAGTGGTCTGGGGTTGTTAGACAGGAGGCTGCCTGATGATCGGCACTTTTTAGTTACCTTCGGTCAGATCTATTTTGGGTGTTGGTGCCGCTTTTGATTTCATTCTGAGCTGGATACCGCATTATTTGTTGATTGCCTAAGTTTGAAAACGATTCGGCTCTAGTTGTCTCGTGCCTGTGGTGGCGATCGCGTTCAACGACCCTGAAGGATGTGTTAGAGGTCTTGATATGGCTGGATTCCAAATCGATATTCCTGTTTCGATTTTGTTGTTTTCGATTCATCCAGGTTTGTTCGGGTCCGTCGGGTAGACCGCTATCTTGAGAGATGGATGGACTGCTTCTTTCGTTTTGATTGGACCTGTTGGAAATTCTTTTTCTCTCATTTCGTAAGGGTAAAGTGTGAGCGCGTGTTCGACCAAAGTGTCTTGGGTTGTAGGCGGTACCGTAGTATGGGTGCAGAAAATGAGAGTGAGAGTATCGATTCAGGTGGTATCGATTCCATGAGAGGCCGAATACCGAATCGATACCAAAAAAAGGCTCATCGAAATAGAAGCTTGATTGATATGGGTAGTAATAGACAGGATAAGCATTGGGGTAATAATGATACACGGTCCTGGTCTGACGTAATCGTACTTTCTCCGGATCGTAATAAGGGATATATATTTTGTCCTTGTTTTTGTGACGAATGATCACTCGATCGTCGTCTACGGATACCACTTGATAAGAATCCGATTTGAGGTTGCCAGACTGATGTGCTTCGTTTCGAAATTGCTCAATGGCCTGCATAATCACAGCAGGTTGGTGTGTTTTGGCCTTTCCCAGTTTTTGCGTCCACTCTATATCCTGATCCAGCATCTCTAATATTTCTGGATAATTGAGTAAAGCGACCACAGACTCGTCCCATTCAGAGTTAATTTTTTGCGCTTTTTTTGGTTTTTTCTTCATTCTATTGGCTGAAACGATTGCGATCGGGTGACTTGCTGCTTCCAGGGTAAGTGCCAATAGATCATCTGGGAACAAGGCTATAGGGCCTACTAGATCGATGAGCTCTTCCATCGAAAAAAACCTATCTTGAGTTTGGGTCTGGCTTGGGTTTGTTTCAATTGGACGAGCGATTTGTGCGCTCGCACAGCTGGAAACACTGATTAAACAACACAGCAAGCCGAGTCCGATCAGTTGATTATAGATTTGAAAAATCACCTTTGTAGGCGTGAATGTTCGCATGATAGATGCCGAAGAAAATCTTCTATAGTGAAGGGTATAATCTAACTGAATTAATAAAGCAAATACCTGTATTTGACATCGAGGGAAGATGCACATTAGTGGACCCGAAGGACAAGCTCTTCGCGGAGAGTTTAGCGTGATGACCGAAAAAATCAGTTTTGCTGGTGCCAGAGTGCTTGAACTGGGATGTGGTGCAGCGATTAGGACCGAGCAGATCGCAGAACAGACGGACGTCGCATCCATAATTGCGGCGGAAGTTGATTTAGCCGCTCACGAAAAAAATCTAGCGAGAAATATCGAAAGGGTCGACTTTCAGTCTTTTGCTGCCCAAGAAATACCACTAGAAGCCGATAGTATTGACGTGGTCATCATGCTCAAGTCTCTACATCATGTGCCGGGAGATCTGATGGGACAGTCTTTGCAGGAAATACATCGGGTATTGAAAAGAGGCGGGCTCGCTTATCTCTCTGAGCCAGTGTTTCAAGGCGATCTGAATGAAGTTATTCGGATGTTTCATGATGAAGAGGCCGTAAGAAAGCAAGCCTTTACTGCGATCGTCGAGTCCATTGATGTAGGCCTGTTTCAGTTAGTTGAGGAGTATTTTTATCTGAATCCGGTTCATATGAGCTCATTTGAGCAGTTTCAAACAGCAATCATGGATGCGACCTATCAAGAACATCGTGCGAGTGGAGATTTGGTGAGCAGGGTTCGCGAACGTTTTGAGAGTTATAAGTCGGATGATCCAGAGTCTCCTTTTTACTTTGAGACGCCCAACCGAGTCGATTTGCTCAGGAAGCCATAGAGAGTTGACTTAGGATATCGCTGCTAGCCAGCTGCTCAAGATTAAGAACAGGGTGAAAGTTCCGGCGCGTTGTTGATCTTTTAAGGTCAATCTTTCTACTCTGCTTTTAGGAATGAGCAATCCAGTGATTAAGCCAGATAGAAAACCTAATATGTGTGCGGAGACATCGGTGTTTGGCTGATCCGAAACCCCGGTAAAAGCGAACATCGCGATCGCACCAAAGATTGGTGCAAAACCCTTCTTCCAGCCGCTGCCCTTAAAATAGCCGTTGCGCCAGCTGAAAGCTGGAATCAGACCGAGAGCCACAAAACACGCCGTCGAAGAGCCTATCGAACGAAACTCGAGGCCCATCAGTAGCGCGTTCATTATGTTGGCAATAGCCGCACCAATAACTACGACTAACCAGCCAAACCCTGAGCCCATATGACGCCCGACAAATAACCCGAAGAGCGAACCAAAGAAGCTGTTCGCCATAATGTGGGCGATGTCGCCGTGCAGTGTCAGCGCTGTAATGGCCCTCCACCATTGACCATTGACGATGCCTTCATGGGTCAACGACCCGATGAGTGCTAACTGGGTAGAACTCAGAGCTTCCAGCGTTGGCATGAGCCAGATGACGGCAAGAAACCCTAGAACGCCGAACCAGCCGTTATCAATTAGTATGGGATCGATTGCTTTTTCCATTGACGGAATATTTTCGAAATGGAAGTCTTTGATCTGAGCTTTGGCGGCATCGATTTGATCTTGTTTAACCATGACCAACCAATACCCCGCATCTTGTCGCAGTTCGTTTTCAATGCCCACCGCAGTCAAAACCAGGCATTCCTCCTGAGCTTTTGCTTGTTTTTTGTGTGATGAAACAAGTGACCAATATTCTAGATGATTCAATGTCTTAGGCTTCAGTTCGTTGAATTACGGTGTTCTAT
>CAZYHH010000314.1:0-3570 GCA_964647295.1 uncultured Pseudomonadales bacterium | reverse complement strand
CATCACGCTCACTCAACGAGGGAAAAGCGCAGGCAAACCCATTCCGATGTGCGGAGTACCCTACCATTCGGCCGACGGTTATTTAGCGAAACTCATCAAAGCAAACAAATCAGTGGCCATCTGCGAGCAAATAGGTGATCCAGCCTCATCAAAAGGCCCCGTGGAGCGAGGGGTAAAACGGATCGTTACACCAGGCACTCTCACCGATGATTCTTTGATCGAACCCGCACAAAGCAGTTCTCTAATGGCGATATCTTCTCAGCAGAAAGGCGCTGTTATTGCGAGCCTAGACCTAACCAAAAACTACATTGAAATAGATTCAATCGACAACATTTCCGAGCTCTCAGCACTTATTCATCAGAAACAACCCAACGAAGTAATCAGTTCAAGCACATTCGATGATGAGTTAGACCCCGACATTAAACTTAAAAACATTGAAATCAAACTCGATGAAGACTACGTATTCTCAACATTACAACAATTTTCAAAAAGCAAAACGATACTCAAAGAATTAACGACTAAGCTTCCTATGGCCCATACAATAGTCATGGTGCTGGAATACGCAAAAAAAACCCAGTGCCAAGACCTAAACTACATCGATGAACTTCGGTTAATCTCTAAAGATCAAATTGTAAAAATCGACCCTCAATCTCGAAAAAGCCTTGAGATCGATATCAGAAATAACGGCCAAACAGACCATACGCTTTTCGAACTAATGGACTCAACATGCACACCCATGGGCAGTAGATTATTAAAAAAATGGTTGCACGAGCCTTCAACAGACCGCAACACCATTTCTGAACGTCACGATTGGATTGAGTATTGTTTGGAAGAACGCCTCCAGGATTTGATTCGAACAGAATTAAAACCCATCGGTGATCTAGAGCGAATTTCAACACGTCTAATTCTGGGATCTGCCACTCCCAGAGACCTGGAAAAACTAAAACTGGGCCTGCACCAAACACCGAAGATAAAAGAAGCTAGCCGGAAAATAGATTGCCTAAGCCACAAACAACTAGTCGATCAAATAGGCGAGTTTGAGGAACTCGTCCAATTGATCGGAAGGGCTATCACTCCATCTCCACCAGTTACTCTGCGCGATGGGGGTTATATAGCTGAAAATTATGACGCTGATCTAGATGAACTAAGAAATCTCTCCAAACAAGGAAAAGATTGGCTTCTCCAGCTTGAAGAAGGAGAGAAAAAGCGCACGGGAATGAGCAACCTAAAAGTGGGATATAACCGAGTTCACGGTTACTATATTGAAATATCCAAAGCATCCTTAAGAGAAATACCTGAAGAATACACAAGAAGACAAACCCTAAAAAATGCAGAAAGATTTATTTCTCCTAGACTCAAAGAATATGAAGAAAAAGTTCTTACCAGTCAGAGCAAGTCGATAGCTCTAGAAAAGGAGCTTTATAACAGGCTCTTAGTCCAAATACTAAAACAGTCCAAGGAAATTAGACAAACAGTAGAAGCAATCTCTTCTATAGATGTTCTATCGGCCTTTTCTGAACGGGCAAAAACTCTAAGTTTCAATCGGCCTACGATGCATGAAAAAGAAGGACTGAACATTAAGCAAGGCTGGCATCCGGTCGTGAAAGATTCTACTAAGGATGCGTTCATCGCAAATGACGTTAAGCTAAGTGAATCCACCAAAATGCTAATCGTCACAGGCCCTAATATGGGAGGAAAGTCTACCTTCATGAGACAAACCGCAATCATTTGTTTGCTTGCCACTTGCGGAAGCTTTGTTCCAGCAGTCAGTGCGGAAATCGGACCGATAGATCAAATTTTCACTAGAATCGGAGCCTCTGATGACCTAGCAAAGGGTCAATCTACCTTTATGGTAGAAATGGTCGAGACCGCCGAGATCCTAAAAAATGCAACTTCAAAGAGCTTGGTGCTAATGGATGAAATCGGTCGAGGAACTAGCACATTTGATGGTATGGCTATCGCTTGGGCAGCTGCGGGACACTTAGCCGCTATAAATCAATCTTCTACATTATTTGCCACTCACTATTTCGAGCTAACTGAATTAAGTAAAAGCATTCCTGAAGTCGAAAACGTCCACTTAAAAGCGATGGAATTTCAAAATGAGATTGTTTTTCTATATGAAGTCCACAATGGGCCCGCCAGCCAAAGTTATGGCATTCAAGTCGCAAAATTAGCTGGTGTCCCGGAATCTGTCATTGATTCCGCGAGTAACAGGTTAAGATTGCTAGAAGAAAGACCTACTTCCAATCTGCAAGCAGATCTTTTTACTCAAACAAACCAAACAACAAAGGAACAACACGTGATCGATCAACTTAAGCAGATTAACCTAGACGACATATCACCACTTGAAGCACTCTCCCTTCTCTATCGTTTAAAAACCGAAAATGTTGATTAATCGACTCACTAACTAGACACAGAATGTTCTGCCGTTAGAATAGCTCGTCGACTGAAATCACCTTAACTATGACCTTTGTCGTTGGAGAAAACTGCATAAACTGCAAACACACTGATTGCGTAGAAGTGTGTCCGGTAGATTGTTTTTATGAAGGGCCTAACTTCCTGGTTATTCACCCAGATGAATGTATTGATTGTGCGTTATGCGAGCCAGAGTGCCCAGTTGACGCTATCTTCGCTGACGACGAACTTCCCGAGGATCAGCAGCAGTTTCTCGATATTGCAATAGATCTTGCAGAATCATGGCCAAACATTTCTGAAAAAAAAGAGCCGTTGCCTGAAGCAGATGAATGGGACGGCAAACCAAATAAAGCGGACCTGTTGATAAAGTAACTTACTAAAGCTCAACTAAATCGATACTTTGATAAGTGTCGATGGATCAATCGGACGACCATTTCTTCTAACCTCAAAGTGGAGACTCTCCTCGTTTTCCGAGCTGGGGTTTATGCGTGCCAAAATATCTCCACCCTGGACTTTTTGTTGCTCTTTTATTTTCGCAAGGCCATTAAAACTATAAGCGCTTAATAATTCAGTGGAATGTTTAATGATAATCAAATTCTCAAACCCGCCGATCCCGCCACCCTCGTAGACAACACTTCCCTTTCCAGCAGCAACCAGACTGGTTGATTTTACTACCGAATAGTCTATGCCTTTATTTGCAGTGCTATATTGGATCGTTGGTTTTAACTTAACTGGCCAAACCCAAGACGCTTTTGTCGGTACCGGCAAAGCTCGGGAAGTCTCGTTCTTGTTCAAAGTAACTTTGTTTTTTCGCGAATTCGTCACTTTCTTAGTGACAATTTTTCTCTTTTTGGAAGTCGATACAGAAAGTTTTTGCCCAGGATAAATTACGTAAGGTGGCCCAATATTATTCTGATCTGCCAAAAACCGATAACTAACCCCATATTTCCATGCAATCGAGTATAGCGTGTCGCCCTTTCTGACCAGGTATACTTTATCAGATCTAAATTTTTCAAATCGAATTTTAGAAGGCTTCGGTTCACCAACAAACACTTTTTGTGTCGTTGACTTATCGACAACAGGAGGCTCGCTTACTACAGCGCAACCAGAAATGACCACCAATAAAAGGGCCTTTACTAATCTTGACGTGATTTG
>CAZYHH010000313.1:0-3606 GCA_964647295.1 uncultured Pseudomonadales bacterium | reverse complement strand
CGGCCAGTTGTGGGTTGAAAACACTAGGTCCATACGATCGCCGAAAAGATCCAGCGCTTCTTGGATGTATTTACTCCATACGAGCGTGTCACGTACCTGCGCTCCTCGAAAAGGCAGGGCGTTGTGCAGAGTATAAGTACAATTTTCGGCAATGCACAGTGCTCCGTGATCCGGGAACAAAAAATTCATTTCGGCAGGCGCTTCAGTACCCGGTGTATTTTGAAAAACGACACGAACACCATCGATATCCAGCTCTGTGCCGGTGATTGATATTTCTTCCGTTGGTCCTATCAAATCTCCCTGTGCCCGGGGGATGGCTTTGCCTAGGCCGCAGTCGATGTGACCAAGCGGACCTTTGGGTAAAAGAATACCAAACTGGTAGAGGGTGCGACGCAACATCACCGGTCCAGCCAGCAGGTTTTCACTCACCGCTTCTCGCAGAAAACCTTCCGGGGCAAGAATTCGCACATCACCCGCTTCAACATCTTCCCGGGAGGTAACGCCCAAAATGCCACCATAGTGATCAGCGTGGCTGTGGGTGTAGAGAACCGCGGTTACGGGGCGCGCCCCAAGATGTTTGTTAGCCAGTTCAAGGCAGGCAGCCGCTGTCATCCTGGTCGTGAGTGGATCGATGACAATCCAGCCGTTTTTCCCCTCGATAAAAGTAATGTTCGAAAGGTCGTAACCACGGCATTGCCAGACGCCTCGAGTAACTTCGAACAATCCATGTATTGCATTCAGGCGGCCGTGCCGCCAAAGACTTGGATGCACCGAGCCTGGAGCATCTTCCTGGTCACGAAGAAAATCAAAGTCAGCAGTATTCCAGGCAAGTCCCATGGGACCTTCGATAGCACCGGTAGGATGTTCAGCGATTTTGCCACGGGTAGCACGTTCCCAGTCTCCAGGATCATCGAACGACAATGTGCTACCTGCGCTAGCGTTCACGTCGATAGTGAATTGTGAGGGTGCTTTGGCGTCTCGTGGGTCAGTTTGTCTAGTATTTCGCAACTGCGTTCTCCATAGTTTCAGTCAGTACTCGGATTCAGAATCTGATGCTACTCTATTGATGAGTTCTTTGGACTTTAAAAGGCTAATGTTTGGTCTAACCAGCGGCCTAAGGTTAATCCAAGAAGGACAAGCTCAAATCCTTGGCGATACGCAGATCCTTCTAAAACCACCCTCTTACTTAATTCGTTTCAGCGCCGATTTCCTCTGGTTACACCTCTCTCCGCTGAAGAAATCGATCAACCATAATGCCCAGAACCGCCAGGCCACAGCCCATTAAAGCTAAATCAACATTATCCAGCGATCGCAGGTTGAACAAAGAAAGACCTGGGATAGCAATTAAAACGCCTCCAATTAAAACTGCAAATCTACCAAAGAAATTTAATAGGACACCGTAAAAAGGCAAAAAGCCTTGAAGAGAACCAGCGATGAGCCAGATACCGATCAACGCTTCTGTAACGACCTGAACCACGTCAAATGCAGACCCATCCATTAGAAAGGCATTATCCAAAACAAAAATAAAGGGAATGATGTAGAGAACCGAGCCCATTCGCATGGCGCTAAATCCGGTCGCAATGGGATTTGAATTTGCGATCGAAGCGGCAGAATACGCACCCAAAGCAACTGGCGGAGTGATGTAAGAAAGCATAGCCCAATACAAAATAAACAAATGCGCTGCCAACGGGTTTAAGTTCTGCCCAACAAGTGCGGGCGCTAACACGATAGCAAGGAAAATATAGGCCGCCGTAACCGTCATGCCTATTCCCAATACAAAGCTAGTCAGCGCCCCCATGATCAATAGTAAAACCAAATCGTCTCCGGCTATCGCTAAAAGATCATTTACCAGAGTGCCACTCAGGCCGGTCACCGATAGTGAACCCACTATCAATCCAACACCTGCGAGAATCACGATCAGCTCAACGAGCAATTTTCCTACCGAAACCGATAACTCAAAAAGCTTGGATGGATTCATTTTCTGATCGCCAGAAAAAAAACTTAGCGCGAGTAGCGCCAACGACGCGTAATAAGGTGCGATAGCCTCCTGTTTTAATACCAACAGCAGAAAGATCAATAACGCAAAGGCTCCCAGATAATGCCAGCCAGATTTGATTACTGAAACCAGGCTCGGTAATTCCTCCAAGGAAACGCCACTCAGCTTTTCCCTGCCGGCATAAGAATCTATTTGAACAAACAAACTAAAAAAATAAAGCATCGCCGGTAAAAAGGCGGCGATCGCTACCTGCGCATAAGGAATATCTAAAAAAGAGGCCATCACAAAAGCCGTCGAACCCATGATGGGCGGCAATAAAACCCCGCCTGTCGAAGCGCAGGCCTCCACTCCCCCTGCCACCTCACCAGTCATTCCAGACTTTTTCATAGCAGGAATCGTGAGCTGGCCGGTGGTCATGACATTGGTCACCACGCTGCCGCTCATGGAACCCATCAAACCGCTGGAAAATATCGCGACTTTAGCGGGCCCACCTCGCTGCCTCCCCATCAGAGAAAAAGCCAAGTCCAAGAAAAACTGACCCCCACCCGTTTTTTGTAGTACTACCCCGAAAAAAATGAATCCGATCACCAGATTGGCAAAGGCCCTGAAGGGCAGACACTCTCAATAGATAGCAAATGGTAAGAAGCCGTTTCTTGCCAAGACGAAGAGAGCCCACTGAGTGGACCAGGCAGCAAATCTGTAAATAAGGGCAAACAGGAAAAAAAAGCAGCGATCAAGCAAAGGATCCAACCGGCACTGCGACGTAGCGCCTCAAGAATCAAAAACCACAACAACAAACAACTGTAAGTTACCCATTCAGGAGCCCCAAACTCCCAGGCATTATCCAGGCTCTCCTCGGCTGTCAACATCAAACCAGCCAGAATCAAAGTCGAAAAAACCGCTAAAAGCGAATCGATGAGCGGTTTAGTTGCGTAAAGGAAGAATGTGAAAGGCAGCAATAGCATCAGCAGCAGATAGTAGTATTGCGTTTCGATTTGTAAGAAAGGTTCTAAAAGTTGACTGGCGCCAAAAACCATCAACATGTCCATCGCCATGAGTAAAACGCATACAGTAATTACGCTCAAAACACGATTCAGTACACTATCCATAATTAAGGCCCAGCCGGATCCATCCCCTCAAGCTCTAGCGCTTCAACTCGCGCTATTAGCCATGCCTCACGAAAATTATCGGCTTTAGACTCCGTGCTCTTGCTAAAGCTGTTCCAGGCCTCCGACAAAATTTCCTGCCGTTTAATCAGCCTTAGATTATGTTGCTCATACTCTTCTGACCAAACGCCCACTGAACGAAAGTAACTCACCGCACCCGAGTGATATGGAACGACCCAGTCAAAAATCTGGCGATTCATCGCCCAGCCAATCGATCCTGGGTCAGCATCTTTAAATTCTTCGTAATGTGTGTGAATAACCTCAGTGAGATCCCTCACAATTTCATCTTCGGTCCGATCCATGGTGATCAAGATCGGATAGGGATAGGTGGCGCCTTCGTGCGGTTCTTGCTGACTTATCGCTGCACCCCGAGTGGCTACATGGGGGAGTAAAAAGGGAACCACCTTCAGCATTCGATTCCAACAAGCTAAATCATCATGATTG
>CAZYHH010000312.1:3333-3611 GCA_964647295.1 uncultured Pseudomonadales bacterium | reverse complement strand
ACCATTGTATTTGTTTCTTTGAGAGCGGAACTCAAGGACTTTGAGGAATACAAAGTAACTGGGTGCATATAGCATATTCATTTTCTTTTGATTTCAACCATAATACTCGATATGACGATATGTAGGTGGGGGTAATGCTGCAACCAAACTTGGTCTGGATAGATTTGGAAATGACTGGATTAGATTTGAATAAAGAGCGAATCATCGAAATCGCGACTATTATCACGGATTCAAATTTAAATATTTCCAATTTTGTATTAACCTCACTATTGAAATTA
>CAZYHH010000312.1:0-3323 GCA_964647295.1 uncultured Pseudomonadales bacterium | reverse complement strand
GATGTTTTTCCTGAGGAATTTAAATATTTTGTCTGAAGGGCCAGTCTTGGCGATAAAACAAGAGCGATTCTTTTTTGACCATATGGACGACTGGAATATCATTCATCATTCGAAATCCGGATTGCTTGATAGGATAGAAACTGCGGGCGTCGGGGAAAGAGAAGCTGAGGCGGCGACGCTTGCGTTTTTAGAAAATTATGTGTCCGAAGGTGAAGCACCCCTTTGTGGCAACAGTATTTGTCAGGATCGTAGATTCCTGAATCGGTATATGCCTAGTCTCGAATCCTTTTTACACTATCGGAATATTGATGTGAGCTCGATCAAGGAACTATGTAAACGTTGGAAGCCTGAATTGCAGGAAAAAGTGCAGAAAAGCGGATCGCATAGCGCGTTAATTGATATTCGAGAATCTATAGATGAGCTGAAGGTTTATCGAGAACACTTTTTTCGGAAATAGACCGTTTCTCTAATTGATTGATTGCCCAATTGATGTGTTCCGCCACCATTTGACTACAGGATGTTAGCTTTTCTAAGAGTATTTGGATTGCTAAAGGGCTTCCGTCGCTGTTACCAATAGCGATCGCTAAATTTCTTTGCCATTGCTCGTAATTTATGCGGCGTAAGGGTGAACCTATTGTGATTTTCTCGAAATCGGATTCACTCATTTTGAATAGCTTTAATAAGTTGGCATTGTTCAGGTTGTTCCTCGGTTCAAAATCCGGTTCGGTTGAGTGAGTGGGAGTGCGATTCCATGGACAAAATATTTGGCAGTCATCGCAGCCGAAAACCCGATTTCCTATTGGCACACGCAAGTCCTCAGGAATGATACCTTTATGTTCAATCGTCAAATAAGAGATGCATCTGGTCGCCATCAATTTTTGCGGGCCTATGATGGCGTTAGTTGGACAGACAGTCATACAAGCGGAGCATTTGCCACATTCATTTGTAACTTTCCTCTCTTCAGTTGGCAGAGGTGCGTTTGTGAAGATCTCTCCGAGAAAAAACCATGACCCTGCATCTTTATTTAAAAGTAACGTATGTTTGCCAATCCAACCGAGTTTAGCCTTTGCGCCGATTGGTTTTTCTAGTACCGGGGCAGAATCTGCAAACACTCGAAATTTTTGATAGGGAATCGATAAACTAATTTTATTGGCTAGCTTCATGAGTCGCTTACGCATCAATTTATGGTAGTCCCTTCCGAGCGCATAACGAGCTATATAGGCTTTGTTTTTATCTTGCAAGGCCTGCTCAGGGTTTGCTTTAGGCGATAGATAATTCATTGTCACAGAGATTATTCGATGTGTCTCTGGCACCAGTAAGTCTGGATGCATCCGTTTTTCTATATTTCTGTGAAGATAGTTCATATCTCCGGCGTATCCTTTTTGTAGCCATTGAATGAACCGGTCGTGCTCATGGGTTAGATCGATATCGGATATCCCGATGCTGGAAAAGCCCAGATCTTCGGCCCATAGTCTTATTTGTCCAAGGGATGGTAGTTCTTCGGTATAATTGGGCAAAAGAAATAATCTCATGCATAGAGGTAAGACGTATAATAGCAATAAGATTTAGATAGCTGTTATGAGCATGTTAAAAAAAAACGTATCTCTATATTCGGCGGAACAAAGTAGGGCGATAGATGAGCTCGCTCTGGAACATTTGGATGTTAGATCTGGCGTTCTGATGGAAAGAGCGGCTCGGTTTGCATTTGATGTGGCTCTAAATCGTTGGCCAAATATGAAGTCTGTTTCTGTGTTTGCTGGTAAAGGAAACAATGCCGGAGACGCCTTTTTGTTTGCTGGATTAGCTCAGGAATATGGCATCAGGGTCCAGTTGTTCACGATGGTCGATTTATCAGAACTTAATGAAGACGCTAAATTTGCATACGAAGAGATAGATATCTCTTTGCTGCAAGAAGAGTTGTCCTTGAGCAATATTTCTGGTGATTTGATTGTAGATGGCCTAATTGGTACTGGTCTCAAAGGTCCGACTGATGGGGCTTTCGCTGAGGCGATTCGATTCATAAACGACTCTTGTGTTCCGGTTTTGAGCTTGGACATACCATCTGGTGTTAATGCAAGTACCGGGGCAGTTGTAAATGACGCTGTTATGGCAGAAATAACGACTACTTTTATTTCTTATAAGATTGGATTGCGTGTTGGAAAAGGTCGCGTGCATTCTGGCGAGGTTAAGATGGATAGCTTAGGAGTTCCTGAAACTTTGTTGTCTGCCTTGCCTAGTATTGAGTTGTCTGTATTCCAACAGGCGCAATTGCCACCTTTACCGAGTGATACTTATAAAAATCGACAAGGCCACCTTTTGATTATAGGAGGCGATGAAGGGATGCCAGGATCGATTTTGATGGCAGCTGAGGCGGCACTGCGTTCTGGTGCTGGTTTGGTCACCGTAGCCACAAGGGAAGAGCATTTGACTCTGGTTGTTTCTAGGATTCCGGAAGTGATGGTTATGAAGGCTGATGCTGAGGAATTATCTAGGAACTACTCGAAGTACGATGCAGTTCTTATTGGCCCTGGTCTCGGAAGAACTGAGTGGGGTAAGGCATTTTATAAAGTTTGTCTGGATTGGAAAATGCCGTTGATCGTCGATGCCGATGGTTTGTTTTGGATGGCAACCGAGGGGCGTTCGGTTTCTGAGACGGTAATAGTGAGTCCACATGTGGGGGAGGCGGCGAGGCTGCTGGGTGTCGATTCTAGTTTGATTGAGCTAGATAGGATTGAATCCGCGAAAAAAATTAGAGCTAAATTTGGTGCTATTGGTGTCGTTAAGGGCCCGGGATCGGTGGTTTTTGGGCGAGAGAAAATAAGTATTTGCGAGCACGGAAATCCCGGTATGGCGGCAGCAGGAATGGGCGATGTATTGTCGGGGATAATTGGTGGCTTTGTCGTTCAGAAGGCGATCGACATCGATGTTTATCTTGAAATAGCTGTTTTGTTACACAGTGCTGCCGCTGATGAGGCCGCTAATGATTTGGGCCACAGGAGCCTTATGGCAACAGATGTGATCAAGTTTTTACCTAAGGTCATGCGAGGTGAATGACTCTCGGCAAGTTACGATACTGAGTAATGAAAGTGAAACGCTCGCGGCAGGACATGAGTTTGCCCATTTTTTAATGGATAGCAAAAAAATAGATGGCATCATATTTTTACTTGGTGACTTAGGAGCAGGTAAAACGACCTTCACAAAGGGATTACTTGATGGCCTGGGATATAAAGGAAGTGTTAAGAGCCCGACCTATACGTTGTTGGAACCTTACGAGTTGAATTTGGGCAAGGTGTTTCATTTCGATTTGTATCGCATTAATGATC
>CAZYHH010000311.1:0-3640 GCA_964647295.1 uncultured Pseudomonadales bacterium | reverse complement strand
ACGCCTACGAGGAGGCCCAGGCCTGCGAAGCAGATGAAGAGCGAGAAATTTTGCTCAAGCAGTATCTGTTGAATATGAAAAACCATGTAAAACGACTGTCAGATCAAGATTATGATCGGTTAAGTGATATTCGCTCGCTCGATTTCGTGTTGTTGTTTGTGCCGATTGAATCCGCTTTTACTTTGGCCATGCAGACTGATCATGGCCTGTTTACGGATGCTTTCGCTAAGCGAATCGTCATTGTCAGTCCGACCACATTGATGATGACATTGAGAATCATCAGGAATGTGTGGAGTTACGAAAAACAAAGTAAGAACACACAAGAAATCGTGCGGAAGGCCGGAGCGCTATATGACAAGCTCAGGTTGATCCTGGAAGATATGGATGCTTTGGGTAAACAGATAGCGACAGCCAATAAAACCTACGAGTCTGCCTACGCAAAGCTCGCGACCGGTAAAGGGAATTTGGTGAGGCAGGTAGAAGGATTTCAAGAGTTAGGGGCGGTAGTCAAAAAACAGATACCGTCGCAAATTCTAGATCAATCTGAAGACTGAGCCCTATTTGGGCTAACAATATAAAATTGGGGCGGAGTTAATTCGTACTTTGCTGTGTAAAGAATTCCTCGATGAATGCAGGGGTCTCGCAGATCGCGTAGGGATGAATGTGGTTTTCATCGAGCATTACTCTGTGAACGCGAATCCCTTCTTTTAACTCTCTGTCCATCTGCTCCTTGTTCGTCTTAAGCATTACGCTATCGATGCTCTGCCAAATAGGGTTGAATGAGATGAGCCGATCGAAACGGACCTTGGTTTCCCATTTTCCTCGATGCAGCTCTACCGCTTTTATTTCCTTTACCGTACTCCAGTGACTGAATTCGCTCTCCAAACCTTGTTCTTTGCAAGCAAATAAAATTGGTAAAACTTGATTAATGGTGGTCGCATGTTCAAATAGGTCCGTTGCGATAAGCCAAGGGTGATCGTCTTTGTAATTACCATCTGTATCGGCTTCGAGCATCGCTTCGATGGCTTTATTGGTGACCACAGTGGCAATGGAATAAGGGTAACTCGTTAAATGCATAAGGTTGTCCGTTAAGTGGAGACCATAGGAAACATCAATCTAACATCCGGTCTCGCTCCTCCACCCAGTTATTATCGGGATAATTGTACCGAAGCATTCGAATTTGTCTTGCGGCAGTACGGTTGCATGTTGCCACAGTTTATCCTGGATCAATTGGATGCATATTCTAGGAGCTCACTGGATGCCCAACGCTTGTTTGCTCGACTTCTTACTCGAAAGGGTCCTTTTTACCGAATAGACAGTCTCGATTACGAAGAAATTGAGGATGAACATCTCGCGATGGAGGAGTTGTGTGATCTCCAACTGGTATGGAACAACGCAGTCGGGCCGGCAGATCGATTGTTGAAGCTGGCATCTAAGAAAGAAATGATGGAGTTATGGCCTAACCTCAATCATCGAAATCGAAAAGATGAACTGGTGTTAACGCTATTGAACCGATACTCGGATCAGCAAATCGCCCTAAAATTGTGGCGAGGTCTGTCTTATATCAGACTCTATGATGAACAAGCTTGGAGGCTAATCGAGTTACTCTATTTTGGTAATGGAGGACAAAGTTGGTCTGAGTTCGTAATTCGGGATTTAGGGATCAGCAGGCATGAGTCGCCGGCTTTATTGTCCAAGCAGTTCGACACACAGGCCGAAATGTCTATGCATCTTACGTTGTTAGAGCTGGTTTCGTACTCACACCGATTGGATGAGTTTCAGGGATTAGCAGATCTCTTAGTATCGAAGCTTTCAAAAAATATGAGCAATTTGATTTCAGAAAGAAAACGACTGAGAACACTCAATCGGATCGGAAAATGGTGTGAGCAAAATGAATTTTTGTCTCTGGGTCTGCAGGCATATGATCTGGTCAAACAGCATCCAGCAAGAGAAAGAATGGTTCGGATAAATCACAAGTTAAATGATCAAAACTCCAGAGACAGCTTGCTTAATGCGATTCGGCAAAATCCTTATAGTGAAGAAGAACAACAGTTTGTTGAGCGCTTCGGGCGACGCAACGCCGGCTATTCACCGCCTACATCCTTAATGGAGATCGACGCGATCGAGGGAACGATAGAACAGACAATCTTAGGCAAGCTCACTGAAGATGGCGGATGGGGATTACATTGCGAAAACGCGTTACTGCGCAGTTTAACGGGTTTGGCCTACTGGGACGTCATTTACGCGCCTGTACAGGGAGCCTTTACAAATCCTTTTCAGGCTTCGCCACACGATTTGAACGAACAGGATTTTGCTGCAGTGCGCGCAGAGCAAATCCTAGAATGTGAAGCAAAGATAGCCGGCGATGAAGACCTGAAATCCCATTTAACGACGATGTGGTTACGTAAGAAAGGTACTTATACCAACATGGTGAGTTGGGGCCTTTTTCAGCAAAAACCCATCGAACAATATGTCGATGCGGTTGGTGCGAAGGATATACGGAGGTTGATGGCCTATTTTGTACGGCACATCTATTCGAGAAGAAAAGGATTTCCTGATTTGTTTATAAGCTATGAAGATGGCACTTATGAGTTCGCCGAAATCAAAGGGCCAGGAGATCAGCTGAGTTTATCTCAACGAGTTTGGCTGCAAAAACTGGACTCAATGCGTATTTCGGCAAGAGTAATCAAAGTGAAGATACTACCTTGAGCGAGAATCTTTCGGTGAGGGAGCTAGCCGAGTTTGTTTGTAGATCTGGTGATTTGTATGCGCATTCTGAAGGCAAGAGTATCGATATGAGGGATGGCATCCGCGTGCAGGAGGCGATCAGAGCGCGACGAAGAAAAGCGGATGCTAATTATGCTTCTGAAGTAGCAGTAAAACAGGAGTTTAATATCGCCAATAATAAGACAAGATTGTCAGGTCGAATAGACGGCGTAATGCTGGACGAATCAAAAAATTTGATCGAAGAGTATAAGGCTTGTGCATATTTCCCAGGATTGCCTAATGCAATAGATCTTGGTCAGCTGATGATCTACGCCGCGATGTTTTCGATCGAAAAAGAGCTGACCAAAATCTCACTGTCGCTTGTTTACGTGGATGCCGATACTCTCGAAGAGAGGGCTTTTCAATATAAATATGATGGCCAGACTCTAAAATTGTTATTAGCTTTTATGCTGCTTTGTTATGAGTTGCCTCATTTAGGGCATCTGAATCGGACAATCGAAAGAGGGGCTTGGGCCCGGTTTAGGGCTTTTCCATATTCTGAGTTTCGTTATGGCCAAAGGGCGTTAGCAGGGCGTGTCTATCGGGCAGCATCTTTGGGTGAGCAGTTGTTGATAGAATCGCCAACGGGTAGTGGTAAGACCCTGGGTACTATCTATCCCATGCTTAAGGCGCTGGGTCATCAGCAAAAAATATTTTATTTGACGAGTAGGAATTCTGGCTCGATTGCGGCGCAGCAAGCGGTCAAAATACTGGACCCGTCCAGTGATCACTTGATTTCAATTGAGATCACCGCTAAAGAAAAAATATGTCCGGTAGAGGGCATGCCATGTGACGCCGAATCTTGTGAATATGCGAAAGGGTATTTTGATCGCGCAAAACTGGCAGTGTCAGCTCTGTTAGACAAACATTTAAT
>CAZYHH010000310.1:0-3650 GCA_964647295.1 uncultured Pseudomonadales bacterium | reverse complement strand
CCCGCTTCCTCGAGCCTTTGAAACCAGTCGTTTTTTGAGAAGTCTGCCGTCGCAAAGGTCACGGCCGAGCAATTGACGTGTGCCTTATTTAATTGCTGGATCTTGAGTTGTTGTGTTGCCGATTGATCCAATTCAAATAACTTTAGATTCGTCGCTTTAAGTAGTTCGTAACAGCGAGTGTCGAATCCCGCGCCTAACACGACAAACTGTTCCGCTTTATCTTTCCTATTGTTGATCAGCTCATCGAAATAGATTGTCCTGTTAGGAACCAGATTGAATATTGCTTCTTCGCCCTCGGGCGTGATAACTGGATAAAATATCTTGCCACTTATTTTGTAGAGAACGTACAAAGGTAAAAGAAGAGTCCAATGACCGAGAGCTGAAAAATTGGGCAGAACTTTGCTCAATTTATCTGTTATATGATCATCGCGCAGCCTGAACCAGTGCATGTGTAATCTGCCCTCAAGTACTTTTAAGGCGGTTGAAGAAGCGCCGAGCTTCGCGCTGACGCCGAGCTGTTTGTAGACAGTCGGGATCATGGCGACTAATGCTATCGGTATAAATACGATCTGCATGGGGATGTAAATCAACAATCCGAGAAGATACATACTCGGTGCCTTTTTATAAGTGTTCACTTGTATTCTCAGTCTTTTCTGTCCATCACTCAAATTCAATTGTCAAAGAAATTTAAGCGGAGGAGATTTCGTTCGATCCTTTCATGAAGGGGATACATGTGAGTTCGGGTGGATATCCGGGAATATAAATTTATGCGTCGAGGGCCTGACGAGTTAAAGTGAATCGATGGAATCTCAATTTTTTAAAACGCTGCCCAGCTGGACCTACACGAGCGAGCAGTTCTTTGAGTTAGAGAAGAAAAATCTTTTCTTGAATAACTGGCAGCTGATTTGTCACATCTCAAACATCCCAGAGCCTGGAGACTATGTCACCTTTGATCTGTTTAACGAAAGACTAGTGGCAGTTAGAAATGAACAGTCGGAAGTCAACGTGTTCCATAACGTTTGTTCGCATCGTGCTACCAGGCTCTTAGAAGGCGAAGTAGGAAACTGCGGTAAAAGAATTCGGTGTCCCTATCACGCGTGGAGTTACGACTTATCGGGAAACCTTAAGAGTGTTCCACATCTCGAACAATTTAATAAACTAGATTTACTAAAACATGGCCTAAGGCCCGTCGAGATGGAAATCTTTCAGGGATTTATATTTGCGAAAGTAATTCCTAACGATATCCCCACCGTTGCAGACCAATTTGAACCTTATAGTGATGAATTGGCGCTGTATCGATTTCAAGAATTCGAGCCTTTGGGCAGGGTGACCATGCGTCCCCGAGCGGTCAACTGGAAGCAGGTGGCCGACAATTATGTAGACGCGATGCACATCCCTGTCGCTCATCCCGGCCTGTCTGGGTTGGTCGGGAATAGTTACGGTATCGAGGTTAGCGACAACGGCGGGTTTATCCACAAAATGTGGGGTGACTTGAGTAAGACCAGAAAAAATATGCTGTCGAATAATCTATATAAAAAATATTTACCGAGGGTCAGCCATTTGCCGAGTGAGAAGCAAACGCAATGGACGTATTTCAGGTTGTGGCCTAACTTGGCGTTTGATGTGTATCCGGACCAGATGGATTTTATGCAGTTTATTCCGATCAATGCGTCGACAACCATGATCAGAGAGATCCCGTTCGCGCTAAAAGATGAGCGACGCGAAATGAAAGCGGCGAGGTATTTGAATTGGAGAATCAATAGAGAGGTCAATGCCGAGGACACCGACCTCATTAATTGGGTGCAGGAGGGAATGGAGACGTCTGCTTTTGAGTCTGGGCCTCTAGCTAAAACTGAGGTATGTCTGATCGATAGCGCCGAAAAAATCAGAAAAGCTATCCCTGTTTCTAGGCTGGATCGAGAGCCCGCGAGCGAAGAGATTCAAAAGCTTAACCGTGAGCTTTTGTCATCGTCAGCACAGACAAGCAAGATCAGCTTAATACATCCTTCACCGACGGGCGACCTCAAATAGCCAGACATTTTTGGGTAATTCATCGGGCTCAGGTAAAGGGCGATCGGGCATTTTGGTTGCCAGGTATGGCGCGACCTCAGACGGTTTAGCGTCTTTGGTCACTAGAGTTAGTTTTGCTTTGTAGATTAGATCACCCACTTTGATTCTTACTCTTTGATCCTGTTCTGCGTATCTTGGCCACCGCTTGGTATGGCCTTCCATAGCCGGTATCGTGAGCTTCCCGTCGCGAACAAAACACAGGGTGGTGACAGAATGCGGGTCTTCTGGGTTTGTCTCAATTTTTATCGTTAGATGCTCTTCGGTAAAGGCCCAGCTTTCTGGGTAAGGGAGTTCTTGCCCGGATAATTTTTTTCCTGGAAGCATCATGATCGGGTCTGTGCGAACCACATAGGCAATACCGAGCAATACCGCCAAGGATAAAAATCCATAGAGAGCGTAACGACCGATTCGATTCATGAATTCACCGTGATGATTAATGAAAAAGTGTGTCACTGATGGTAGTAGTTATTCCGCCTTGTGGCTCTAAGTTTTAGCGTTAGAGGCGTTCTCTTTTTTTGTTCCTGTTCTTAAGGGCTATAAAATGATTTATTGTTTGTAGATAAGATTTAGTAAATCAGGGAGGTCTCATGGGTGTCGATAAAGTGCTCCGTCTTAGGCAGATATGTTTGCTTGCTCACGATCTAGAGTGGACCTCTGGGGTTTTGAGTTCGGCTTTTGATGCGCCGGTCGTCTTTCGTGATCCGCGTATGGCTGCAGGCGGTAATTTGACCAACACGCACATCCGGTTAGGCGATTCTTTTCTGGAGACGGTGTGTCCATCTGATCGAGCCTGGGCGAACTCAACTACGCAAACCCGATTGCTGCAGCGTAACGGAGACTGTGGTTACATGGCCATCGTCCAGGTCCCTGATGTGGCCGTCGCATCCCGGTCTATGGCAGTGCAAGGGTCGGGCGTTGGCATTGTTTCGGGCGATTGGAATGTGTGTCCTGGAACACCTGGCTCTGGACTTGCGGGCGTGAATTCGGGACGTTATGAACTGGGTTCTGCTTTACCCAAGGAAGTGGATACCGTATCTGGCGTGAATGTTCAGTTTCATCCTCGTGATTTCGGTACCCTTGCTGAAATTCAGGAAAACTGGCCCGGCCATGACCAGTTCCCACAAAATAAAGGAGCTTATTACCCGGCTGGCAACAGTTGGCAAAACGAGGTGGAGTCCCGTCCCCACGGCGGAGTCACCACAGGTTTTGCGGCTGTGGAAATCGCCTGTAAAGACGCTGATCCTGAGGATGTTTGTCAAAGGTGGGTAAATGGACTGGGTGCTGGCTGCGTCATTGCTGAAGACGATCCGGCCACCCTTAGACTGGCTGATCATCAGACGATGCGATTTGTCGAACCTAGAGATAATCGAACTGGCGTGGTAGGAGTTGATCTTTGGCGGGCTCCGGGCAGCAAGAAATTTGAGTCTCTTGAAATATGCGGGGTTAGATGGCGCCTTGTGGATTCCCCTGTTTGATCGTTACTTCTGAATTGTTCTCGATTAGCTCGGTTTTTTTGTAGGCTCTCGGTTAGTATAGAGGTCCTTTCCTGGTTGTACGCTTATGGATGGTTCATCACACGG
>CAZYHH010000309.1:0-3653 GCA_964647295.1 uncultured Pseudomonadales bacterium | reverse complement strand
CGTGGTTTGTATTTTTTTTATGCCCCGTTCATTTTCTTTGATCCAGTTCCTATTGCGTTCATTGGAAATTGACCATAATTTCCGAATTTCGTCTTCCCAGAATCCTATCTGTTGTTTGGTATCCTGACCTTCCTGCAGCATGGCATTATCCGTAGCAGATAATCGATCCTCTAAAACAAGCAGTCGCTGATTAGCCTCATCACCCCTTTGTTTTTCCTCGGCTAGTTTTTCTTGCTGGACAAAAACAAACCATCCAACAGCCGCTAATGCTGCAAACAAAACAACCAAAAAAAATGGTCCGAAAGATACACCGCCCGCACTGGATGTTGAGCGGCGAGAACCGCCTCTCCGATAACCACTATCCGTCTCTGTTGAGATATCAGCCATACAACAGCCTAATTAAAAATACTATCTTACCAAAAAAAAGAGCCTGCCTAGGCAAGCTCTTACTATCAGTCTAGCGAATCATGCTAAAACATTCGCAAAATCCCAGCAAGAATAACCGTCAATACCAGCCCTGAAACGATTACACCTCTTACAGATGTCATCGTATATTGCTTACCTACTATCGCATTAATCTCAATTGCCGCGATGATCACACAACAAATCACTATGGCTTGCACGTTCGACATAATCGAGCCACTTGGTAAATGAGCACTTGCTCCCATGAACCAGAGCATGGGAATAGAAAATAATGTATTGGTTCGAGACGCAAGTGCCGCTTTAGGCGCAGCTTCCGCCGCGGCAGGGTCAGCTTCGCCCCCAGCTGCTACCGCTTGATTGGATGCGATAACAATTTTTTGATTTCGCCAAATAATTCCCCAAACATTAAGCATCATTAAAGTACCAAGAACAGACCCCACCGTGATGTCGGCAGTTGAAGCAGCCCCCCGGTAGCCCAACATGACCAATCCGGTCAAAAACGTCAGCAAAGCCGCCCATCGGAAATACCACAATGCTCTGGGGACGAGCTTGGAAAAAGCATCAACTCGAGCATCCCCATCTGCCTCTTTGAAGTATTCTGTCTGAACAAAATTGAAGTAATACAATAAACCGATCCAAGTAATACCAAAAAGATAATGCCCCCAACGAGCAACGTAATCTATAAACATCTCCATGAACTATTCTCCATTAACTCTTCAAAACCCGGCAATAAGCGGCAAATCTTTGAAAAACCTGCTTAGCTAAAACCAGCTACACCTAGACGACCTAGATCATATCCCGAAAATCAAACATAAAAAACCCAGCATACGCTGGGTTTTTTAAATCTAAAACGACATGTTTTACATCATGCCGCCCATTCCGCCCATATCAGGCATACCACCACCAGGCATCATCGGTGCTGCCTTATCTTCAGGCAATTCACTAACCATGGCTTCAGTAGTAATCATGAGCCCTGCAACAGAAGCCGCAGCTTGCAATGCAGTACGCGTTACTTTTGCTGGATCCAAGATCCCCAGAGCGATCATGTCTCCATAGTCTCCAGTCGCCGCATCATAACCCTTGTTGCCCTTCAGTGCGGCGACTTTGTCTAAGACCACTGCCCCCTCGTCTCCCGCGTTTACCGCGATCTGACGCAATGGAGCACTCATGGCTCTGGCCGCTATACCAATGCCCACTGTTTGGTCTTCGTTATCGCCTTCAGCACTTTCAGCTGCAGCGATGGCTCTAACCAACGTCACGCCGCCTCCAGCCACCACACCTTCCTCAACAGCAGCTCTGGTAGAATGCAGGGCATCTTCAACCCTCGCCTTCTTCTCTTTCATCTCAATTTCTGTTGGTGCACCAACCTTGATCACCGCGACACCACCAGCCAATTTTGCAAGCCGTTCCTGAAGCTTCTCGCGATCGTAATCCGAAGAAGTATCATCAATTTCAGCCCGTATTTGTTTAATTCGACCTTCGATATCAGCTTTATTGCCTGCTCCATCGACGATTGTCGTATTTTCCTTAGTGCTGGATACCCGCTTGGCTGTACCAAGATCTTCCAAAGTGGCTCCTTCTAAGGTCAAACCAACTTCTTCAGAGATCACCGTCCCGCCCGTCAAAATCGCGATATCTTGCAACATCGCCTTACGTCGGTCACCAAATCCCGGCGCCTTCGCAGCTGCGACCTTAACAATGCCCCTCATGTTGTTCACCACGAGAGTCGCCAAAGCCTCTCCTTCGATATCTTCAGCGATAACCATCAACGGCTTGCCTGCTTTCGCAACATTCTCAAGAATCGGCAAAAGATCTCGGATATTCGATATCTTCTTGTCGCACAACAGGATATAAGGGTCTTCGTTCTCAGCAGCCATCGAATCTTGTTTATTGATAAAGTAGGGCGACAAATATCCACGATCGAACTGCATTCCCTCGACGACATCGAGTTCATTTTCCAGTCCGGTCCCCTCTTCAACCGTAATGACTCCTTCCTTGCCAACTTTGTCCATCGCATCTGCAATAATCTCACCAACTGCCGTATCGCTGTTCGCAGAAATCGTACCAACTTGCGCGATTGCTTTTGAGTCTTCGCACGGGGCAGCCATTGATTTGATTTTTTCAACAGCCTTAGTCACTGCTTTGTCGATGCCTCTTTTCAAATCCATTGGATTCATACCAGCAGCAACCGACTTCAAGCCCTCCTGCAAGATCGCCTGAGCCAATACAGTAGCAGTCGTAGTTCCATCGCCAGCCTCATCAGAGGTCTGACTGGCTACTTCTTTCACCATCTGCGCACCCATATTTTCAAATTTGCCTTCCAGCTCAATTTCTTTCGCCACGGATACCCCATCCTTAGTAACGGTTGGTGCTCCAAAGCTCTTATCTAAAATAACGTTCCTTCCCTTAGGACCTAAAGTGACTTTCACGGCATTGGCTAAGGTATTTACTCCATCGAGCATCTGGCCACGCGCGTCATCACCAAATTTCACATCTTTAGCGCTCATCGCTTGTTTCCTATATAAATCTAGTTTTAGTGTTCAGACTAACTTAGTCTTCCAACACTCCAAAAATCTCGCTTTCGCTTAAGATCAAAACTTCTTCACCATCAATCTTGACCGTACTACCACCGTACTGACCGAAGATGATCTTATCCCCCACTTTGACATCCAAAGCTCGGACGTCACCATTTTCATTAGCCTTACCCGGTCCCGCTGCCAGTATTTCTCCTTGAGAAGGTTTTTCTGTAGCAGAGTCAGGAAGCACGATACCACCAGCACTGGTAGTTTCTTCTTCCAGACGTCGGACGACTACTCGATCGTGTAAAGGTCGAATGTTCATTAACTGTAATCTCCCATTCCTCATGTCTCAAATGAACCACATTAGCACTCACATATTTAGAGTGCTAACCCAGAGGAAATGTATCATAAGGGCGCTTTTTGAAGTTTCAACACTTTTCGTGACTTATTTTCTAGAAATTTATGTGAAATCAGTCTTTCTTTTCAAATTCGCCCTCAATGACACTCCCTTTCGGGACTGGTTTATCTTCCATAGAATATTTTTCTCGATCTCTCTCGCCACTAAAACCCGATACGGATCTCAATTTAAACCGATGTAACAAAAATCTTGCGAATACTTGGCGGGTCGGACCAAATGTCAACATGAAACCTATGGAATCGGTCAAAAACCCGGGTGTGATTAAAAAAGCTCCGGCAACGGCTAGTAGAATT
>CAZYHH010000308.1:0-3691 GCA_964647295.1 uncultured Pseudomonadales bacterium | reverse complement strand
ATCTATATTCATTGATTGATTTCTCGGCCAGTGCTCGCCAAACATCTGAGTTTGACCAATTCCTTGCTTTGACGAGATAACCTCTTCCTGCTGGATTACCCAAAAGCCGAAGGGCTTCGCCCAAGTGAAAATTGATTCTTGGAGACCAAGGTGCATGGTTTTCCGCGACTTTTAGGTAGTTCAGCGCGGTTCCAGGCTGTCCAGAATAGAGTTCTATGACACCAAGCAAATAAACGGCCTCGATGTTTCCCGGATCGAGTTCGAGTGCCTGACGTATCAGAGCGCCCGCTGTCTTCCAATAGTCTGTGCAGTTGTTACCGGTGGGCGCGCATGACCTTATCAACATCGATGCTTCAGTAATTTTTGAATTCGCATTTCTGTTACTCAATGCCTTAGCTTCCGACATATATCTCATCGATTTATCTAGTTTATTCGTCACCGCGTAAAGCTTGGCAAGCTCGAGCTTCGATAGAAAATTTGTGGGCTCTATTTCGCTCATTTGGAGCAGGTAATCAATAGCACCTTGAGGGTTAGTGGTGGCGGAAGCGATGGACAACAGTTTGAGTACTTCTGGCTTTGAATGGCGCGAGACAGACATTCGAAGATCTACTTCAGGAATTGAAAAAGATAATTGGCGAGGTTCTTTAACTTCATCTTGATGCGTTCTTAATGCCTTCATCAACTCCTTAGGCTTGATGTTCAGTGATAAAAACAGGGAATCCGATTGGTCTTGGAGGTAAAGGTTGAGGGAATGCAACGAAAATCTTGTATTAGGTGCCGCATTAAAGTGAAAAAGGTGGGCCAGTCTGTGGCTATCATTATAGAAATTATGAATGATCCTAAGATTTAGGTTGTTTAGATGCTTTCTGTTTAAGTGCCGTACCAACCAAGATCGTCGAATTGGTTTGGTTGATTGGTTTAGGGGAAATCGTGCTGATGCTTTAGGCGTCTTGAACTCAGCAAGCAGCGAGTTTCCGGAAATCGAGAGACTCGCATTGGACAGCATGGAGGCCATGCCTTCTTCATACCACAAAGGATAGTTTACGGAAGAGTGCCTCATCTGGTAGTGCGACAACTCGTGTTTGAGATTATCGAGTAAATCGTCGTTTTTGCTGGACGACGGCGCAGCTACAATTTTTACGCCGCCTAGATCCGAGTGAGTAAAGGATGCGAATTTCCCGGGGCGAACGGTTTCATCGAAGTCGCTTTTTTGACTGAATACAATCAAGCGCAAAGGTATCGAATACCCATCCCTCTGAGGTAAAAAAGCCTGACTGAACCACATGAATTCTAAAAGATTTTTGGCTAGCTCTTCAGCTAATTGAGGAGTTAAATTGGTCGAGAAGGAGAGTTTCTTCGTGTCGACCCGAATCCAATCATCGAATTCTGATTTAGGGTGGGCACTGTAAGCGATTAGCAGTGTTAGAAATAAGATGACGGCTCGAATATGTTTTGTAAAAAATTGACGGTGCATTGCCTCACTTGTGTCTGTCTAGCATTTATGGCGATTTCTAGTGTCGCTCAGATGCCTGAGCAGATGCAATGTTTCCCGGCGAAAACGGTCGGACTGCATGATTATCCGACGACTGCTGAGTCCTATGAACCAGTGGTGTTTGAAGAAACCTCCTTTACTTTGAAACTGAATAAGTCGCTGATGCTATTTCTGCCTGATCAGGAGAAGAGCCTCGTCTATTTAACATTTCGTAACGCCAATAAATTGTTGGAGTTAACTTGTCGCCCTGTGATTGGCGGCCAGGAATCTCATGGATTGAGTTGTACGGATACGCCTCCCGCAGAAATGATATTGATTAATAGCGAGACGCTAAGGTTTTCGCGTAGTTCGATAGGTGGCTGGACATTTCTAGGTGCTAAAGAAAACACATCAGGAAATTCTTTGTTCGTTGAATACGGTCAGTGCAAACCGCTATAGCTTGAGATTGTTGCTATTTTTGTTTGTTCTGCTCTTGCTCAGGAAGATTCCCTTCCAAGCGCCGTGCTTCGGCTAAAATTCTCTCGATTCTAGTATTGTTTGCAGGTTTATCGATTGCCTGATTCTTCGCAGTAACATTGATCTCTTCGATGCTTTGTATCCGCTCTTTGACCGTGAGACTAGCTACCTGAACTACATGAGGCTCGCCGGAAAAAGCACTGCTTGCAACTGCTATGAGGGCACTCAATATTAGTATTTTCATGTTGTTTTTTCCTGATTTGTTATTCAACAGCGCTGATAAAGTCCTTGCGATGATCCCAGACTGTATGCTCGTTCATTGCGTAAATGTAACGATACCCCATGTGTGACGTTTTTTTAATAGGATATTCTGAATCTAAAAGCCAGATTGAAGCGTCGGGTTGTCGAACCGCTACGATTGCGTGGTAGCCGAACAGTTTGTTGGAATAGGTTACCACAACGCGCATATCTGAGGCGCCGAATCCAAGATCTTTTAACATGAAATATTTTGCGGTTGCATAGTCTTCACAATCACCACCGTTAAGCAAAAAATCATAGAGCGTCTTCCAGGAGCTTCGAGTTACACCTTTTTGATGGCCTTTGTGATCATAGTGGCGAATCACTTTATCTTCTTCATAGTTGGTTCGGTTGATGTAGTGGTGAGTGAGCTCTATCTGTTCTGTTCTCGAAAGAGCTCTTGCCTCATGAATGACATGGCCATAGCTCCTTAATTTTCCCTGACATGTTGCTGGTTGGGTTATGCAGAGACTACGCGCGTTGGCCTGTTCTCGATGCGTTTTCACAGTTTGCCACCACGATGAAAATTGATTGGCATTTGCCAAGTGATGTGGTTCATAAAAAGGGTACTGATTAAGCTGCGGGCCTCCGTTCTGACAGGCGTTAGCTCCGATAAAAAGAAATATTACTAGCAAAAGTCGACTTATGAGAGAAAGAAGCTGTCGTGGTGTGAACATGCTTGTGCAGATCAGAGTTATTAAGTTAGTTGGACGTAACTTAACCGATTAGAGCAAAGCTGAATATGAGAATTTATTGCACTAGATATGCTCTGTTGAGCACTTCCTGCTAGTTATATCGTAATAATTAATCAACCTAAGAATTATTAGCATCGAGCGTTCGTCCTATCCATAATTTCTGGCGAAGATTTAAGGAACTGGTTCATACGAGTCTCCATTGGCTTCATCAGAACATTCTCACGGTAGTAACAAAAACTCTGGATCGTTTTGTCCTATGAATATTGTCAACAAATCACTTATTGATTTAATCGGTAATACACCGATGCTGAAGGTCGATTCTTTTGACACGGGACCGTGCGAGCTCTATTTAAAGTTAGAGAATCAAAACCCTGGGGGATCTATCAAAGATCGAATTGGTTTGTCCATTATTCAGCAGGCAGAAAAAAGTGGCGAGCTAGTGCCGGGTGGGACCATCGTCGAAGCGACCGCTGGAAATACCGGGATAGGTCTTGCTCTGGTTGCCGCGCTCAAGGGTTATCAGCTGATTTTAGTGATACCCGACAAAATGAGCCGCGAAAAAATACTTCATTTGGAAGGCCTTGGAGCCAAGATCGTTATTACTCGTTCTGATGTCTCGAAGGGTCACCCAGAGTATTATCAAGACCTCGCCAAAAGCATCGCTGAGAAGACGCCTAATTCTTTTCTGGCGAATCAATTTTCAAATCCGGCAAACGGTTTGGCTCATAAGACTACTACAGGTCCGGAAATC
>CAZYHH010000307.1:0-3703 GCA_964647295.1 uncultured Pseudomonadales bacterium | reverse complement strand
TTTAGGGATTAAATCTAATGAACTTAACTTGTTTAGGTTGGCAGCTTCTTCTGGTTTGATTTCGCTAGCACCCAAATCATGTTCGTGAAAGACTTCCGAATCTTCGACGGATAAATTAATGAGAGGGTTTGGAAAAAAACAGTCCAGGGTTTCATTTAATTTATTTTTGCTTGGATGCCCGACACCGAGCGCAAATAGGCCATTGTCTGCCATTAATTAATTTTCCACTTTGCAATCTGGATTTTAGCGATTAATCGAGGACATAACCACAGATAGTCAAAATTGCTTGGAGAATTCAACCAGGCGATTGGCGGCCTCTTGGCATTCTGTTATTTCGCCTACCCAGGCAACTCTCACATGATTTGCCCCGGGATTTATTTTATTTTGCTTTCGGGATAAAAATGATCCTGGCATCACTTTGACATTGAATTTATTCATTAACGAAGTTGAGAACTCTTGATCATCAATCGGAGTCTTTAACCAGTGATAAAAGCCTCCTTCCGGTCTATTTATTGGGTATGAGTCGCCAAGAATAGTTTCAACCAAATTAAATTTTTCTTGGTATAAATCGCGGTTTTTACTTACATGGGACTCATCACCCCACGCGAGAATGCTCATTTCTTGCACGTGACCCGCCATCGCGCAGCCATGGTAGGTCCGATATAAAAAATATTGCTCTAACAAGGTTTTATCACCTGCTACAAAACCGCTTCTTAATCCGGGTAGATTAGATCGCTTTGATAGACTGTGGAATGCAACGCATCTTTCGTGGTTTTTATTCCCCATGTTATGGCTCACTGCCAGAAGGCTATTGGGTCGTTTTTCAGTATCTAAGTAGATCTCAGAATAACATTCGTCGGAGGCGATGTAGAAATCATATCGATGGGCTAAGTTGATTAAGTTTTCGAGCTCTTTATCGGTTAAAGATTTACCTGTTGGGTTTGCAGGACTGCAGATGTAGATTAGTTCGGTATGCTTCCAGACCTTTGGGTCGATAGAATCAAAATCCTGTTGGTAGTCGTTTTGCTCAAAACTGGAACAAAAATATGGAGCTGCGCCAGCTAATAGAGCCGCTCCTTCGTATATTTGGTAAAAAGGATTTGGCATCACAACCCTAGAAGTTGGTTTACCACTTAACAATGATTGAGCGAAGGAGAAAAGTGCTTCTCTGGTCCCATTGACAGGGAGGATTTCACTTTCTGCATCGAGATCGACCGAAAAGCGAGTTTGAATCCATGATGAAATGGTTTGTCTTAATTCCGTACTTCCTTTTGTGGATGGATAGGTAGATAGCAGGCTTCTCATTTTTTTCTGGTCAGATAATAAGTCGAGGACCAGCTGAGGTGGCTCGTGTTTCGGTTCCCCTATAGATAGCGCTATGTGACTCACGTTATCGTTTGGATTGATGGGGTCGAGTAGCCCACTTAGACGCTCAAAGGGATAAGCGACCAACTTGTCTAGTTTTGGATTGGAATACACTTTTGGGCCTTTGATTGTTTGAGGTTAGGCGGCGTCAAGCACATGATCAATTTTAGCGGCAATCTTTGACTCTAGCGCCAATATTTCGGATGCGTTGATTTGTCCTTCCTGCTGCCGTGGATGAATAACAAAAGTATCTTCAACTTTTTCTCCTAGCGTTGCGATTTTCGCGGTAGAAATTGTGAAATCCAGTTCTACCAATATTTGGGCTATTATCGCGAGTAGGCCAGGACGGTCAGCCGCTGTGACACGTAAAGAGAGATCTGGTGATAAATTGTTCGTTGAAACAACAACCTTTGTTTTGGCCTTGAATTCTTTTAGCTGTCTTGCAATCCTTCGACTACTCAGCTGGTCTTTCATCGCCTGAGGTTCCTGATTGGTTAATTGTTCGATCAGTCTATCTTTGATTTCTTTTCGGCGTTCTATTGATTTGTCGATCGGCTCACCATCTAGATTCAATACTGTATATGTATCGAAGCATGTGCCATTGTCATTTGTGGTGATTGTGGCATCCATGATCGACAGTTGGAGATTACTTAGGCAGGTGACCGTTCTTGCGAACAGTGCTTTCTTGTCTTTGTCATAAATGTGGATTTGGGTGGCACCCTCTCCCGGAAGAGGGCTGTGTAGGTCGATCACCTCGACGAATGGAGCGATTTCTAGATTGTGTTCGAGCAAATTTTCGCTTAGACGAGCGATTTGTTTTGCGTTGTTTCGTAAAAAGACATCCTGTCCAAGGTTGCTCCAGAGTTTTTTTATAGACTCCCGATTAAATCGGTCGTCGATTTTCTCGATGGCTTTTTCCTGGTGGGCTTTAAGTGTTTCAGTTAGGTCTGCTTGATATTTTTGTCCTTGTCTGAGAGTTTTTCTGCTTTCGAGGTACAGATGTCTAAGAAGGGTCGCGCGCCAACTGTTCCATAAGGTTGAGTTTGTCGCATTGATATCGGCGACTGTCAAAGCGTATAGGTAGTCCAATCGCATTTCTGAATTTATTTTTGAGGTAAATTCGGATACAACCATCGGGTCATAGATGTCTTCTCGTTGCGACACCGTGGACATATATAAATGATTTTCTACGAGCCAACAAACCAGATCCGTGTCTCCTTCGGAAAGTTCGTGGATCTCGCAGAACCTTCTGGCTTCGATGGAGCCTGCGATTGAGTGGTCTTGGCCCGAGCCTTTACCAATGTCGTGGAATAAACCCGCTAGGTATAACAGTTCAACTTTTGGGATAGATCGAGAGCAGTGAAAAGCGATTGGATAATCCTTCTCAGCCGAGCGATAACGAAAACGGCGCATGTTTCTGATGACCAGCATAGTGTGCGCATCGACTGTGTAAGTGTGAAACAAATCATGTTGCATTTGACCGATGACGGCGCCGAAAGCTGGTATGTATCGGCCAAGTATTCCGTAACGCCTCATCCGAGTAAGCTGAGAAACTATTGCAAAGGGCGACTTGAGCAATTCAATGAATTGCTGGCACACATGAGGATCCGATCTAAATTTGTCATCGATTAAGTGTAGGCTTTCCCTCACGAGTCTTATTGTTTTCGAGTTTACTCCTTCAATTTGGGGATTGTTCGCCATTAGAACGAACATTTCCATTAAAGCCGCGGGCCTTTTATTGAAGGTTTTTGGATCGTTGAGCGCCAAATATCCATCGCTTACACAGAAAAGACTGTTGAGCTTGGTTGCGGTTTTTTGTTTGCTGGGGAGGAGGGTCTCTCGAAAGTGTTGCATCAGGATGTCGTTAACTTCGCTCAGGGCTATCGCATGACGATAGTAGCTTTGCATGAACTGTTCGACTAATGATTTAGAGTCTGGGCTCTCGCTTGTTGAGAATCTGGCAGCTAATTCTCTTTGATAGCTGAAGGTGAGCCGATCTTCTTTACGTCCTGCCAAAAGGTGTAAGCCAAAGCGTACCCACCATAGAAAATTCCTACCCTTTACAAGCCATTCGCGTTCTTGCTCGGTCATGATATTAAGATTGACCAGGCTGCTGGGATTTGTGGTGCCATAAATTTTTTGACAAACCCAGAGAACTGTATGGACATCTCTTAATGCACCAGGTGAAGCTTTGATGTTTGGTTCGAGGTTGTACTCGCTATCATCGTAATGTCCGTGTCTTGTCTTCTGCTCCTCTAGTTTGGCCTCAAAAAATTTTTTGTTCGACCATTTTTCGATGTCGCTCAACGCTAAGTCGATCGTTTCAGAGATTTGCTCG
>CAZYHH010000306.1:0-3712 GCA_964647295.1 uncultured Pseudomonadales bacterium | reverse complement strand
TGGTGCATCCTAAGAGGCGGTTGCTGAAGCGTTTAAGATCATCTTGTCCGATCACGCCGTTAAGGCTGTGTTGATCAATATATTTGGTGGTATCGTGAGTTGCGCGACTATTGCTGAAGGGATTATCGGTGCGGTTAAGGAGGTTGGGGTGAAAGTCCCAGTAGTTGTTCGCTTCGAAGGTAATAATTCAGATTTAGGGAAGCAAGCACTAGCGGGAAGTGGGTTGAACATTATACCGGGGGATTCTCTGGTGGATGCAGCTCAAAAAGCCGTCGCGGCCGCAGGAGAAAGTGCATGAGTATACTAGTAGGTAAAGAGACCAAGGTGATTTGCCAGGGTTTCACGGGAGGACAAGGCACTCTGCATAGTGAAGCATCTATAGCATATGGTACGAAAATGGTTGGTGGCGTCACGCCCGGAAAAGGCGGAGGTGAGCATCTGGGGTTACCGATTTTTGATACGGTTGGAGAGGCTGTTGCTCAAACAGGAGCCGCCGCATCGGTTATCTACGTGCCCGCTGGGTTTTGTAAGGATTCAATCTTAGATGCGGGGATCGAGTTAATCGTATGTATTACAGAGGGAATACCTACTTTGGACATGTTGGCGGTAAAAGCAAAATTAGATCTTGGTAATGCTCGAATGATCGGTCCGAATTGTCCGGGTGTCATAACCCCGGGAGAATGTAAGATTGGGATCATGCCTGGCGATATCCATTTACCTGGTAAGGTTGGGATCGTTTCTCGATCAGGGACATTGACTTATGAGGCTGTTAAACAAACAACTGATAAAGGGTTTGGGCAGAGTTCTTGCGTTGGTATTGGTGGAGACCCAATTCCAGGTAGTCACTTTATAGATATCTTGTCCTTGTTTCAGGAAGACCCTGACACGGAAGCGATCGTGATGGTGGGTGAGATTGGTGGAACGGCAGAAGAGGAAGCCGCTGCATTTATTAAGGCGAATGTCAGCAAGCCAGTGGTCGGTTATATCGCGGGGGTTACAGCGCCGCCTGGCAAGAGAATGGGTCACGCCGGAGCCATTATTGCGGGGGGTAAAGGTACTGCAGATGAGAAGTTTGCAGCTCTAGAAGATGCGGGCGTAAAGACCGTTCGAAGTCTAGGTGAAATTGGCGATGCCTTGTCTGAGATGACGGGTTGGTCATGATTTTAAGGCCTTCGGGGCTTGAAGAATGTTAATTCAGCTCAATATTGTTAAGCATCATAAGGTAGAGGTAGCACCATGAGCGAGGCACAGAAAACTCAGACACATAATTTCCAAACGGAAGCTAAGCAATTGCTTCAGCTGATGATTAACTCTTTGTATTCCAATAAGGAAATCTTTCTACGTGAATTGATATCCAACGCTTCTGATGCGATTGACAAACTTAGATTTAAAGCGATTGAAAATCCTCAGTTGATTGAGGATGACTCCGACTATCATATTGACATTGATTTTGACAAAGAGGCGAAAACTCTGACCGTTTCCGATAATGGTATCGGCATGTCTTATGACGAGGTGGTCAGCAATTTAGGGACGATTGCGAAGTCTGGAACAGCCGAGTTTTTGGGAAATTTAACGGGGGATCAGCAATCTGATTCGCAGTTGATTGGTCAGTTTGGTGTAGGGTTTTATAGTGTGTTTATGGTGGCTAATGAGGTCGAGGTCTTCACTCGAGGAGCAGATCAAAAAGAAGGTGTCAGATGGCTATCTTCTGGAGAAGATTCTTACGAAATCGAGAAGACAAATGATTTGACTAGAGGAACGAAAATCTTGTTGCACCTTAAAGAGGATTGCTTGGATTTCGCGGAAGACTTTAGATTGCGTTCGATCGTCAGAAAATATTCTGATCACATTGGTGTGCCGGTACGCATGCCTAAACAGAATTTTGAACAAAGTGACGACGAAGATAAAAAAGATTTGAGCGATGAGCCTGAATTAGAAGCGGTTAATTCTGCCAGAGCCTTGTGGACTCGGTCTCGTAGCGATGTAAAAGATGAAGAATATAACGAGTTCTACAAACATATTTCACATGACTTCGAAGAACCATTGAGTTGGAGTCACAACAAAGTTGAAGGTAAATTAGAATATACCAGCCTACTGTATCTTCCGAAACGAGCGCCTTTTGATTTGTATAATCGAGAAGCCCCGAAAGGATTGAAATTATATGTTCAGCGGGTTTTTATCATGGACGAGGCTGAACAATTTCTCCCACTCTATTTGAGATTTATCAAAGGTGTCGTCGATTCAAACGACTTACCGCTTAACGTATCCAGAGAAATTCTTCAGCAAGATGAAAAAGTAGTATCTATTCGAAATGCGCTAACAAAACGAGCTCTTTCGATGATGGAAACGATGGGGAATAAGGACCCAGAAAAGTATCAAGAATTTTATGATGAGTTTGGTGAAGTGCTCAAAGAGGGCGCGGGAGAAGATTTTACCAACAGAGTCTCTATCGCTAAGTTATTGCGATTTGCTAGCACGAAGGGAGAGGAGGACAAAAAGACGGTATCTCTAACTCAATATTTAGAAAGGAAAATTGATAAGCAGCAAGACATTTACTATATCTGTGCTGAAACCTTTGCGGCTGCAAGTCAAAGTCCTCATTTAGAAGTGTTTAAGGACCGAGAGATTGAAGTCCTTCTGATGTGCGACCGGATCGATGAGTGGCTTATGAATTCGCTTACAGAGTTTGAACAAGCTAAGTTCGTGGACGTCATGAGGGGAGACATAGTATTGCCGGGTGAAGTGAAACCGGAAGAGGATCCAGAAAAAAAAGAAGAGGAGGAGCAGTATCCGCTTGTTGAGAGGATCGAAAAAATCTTAGGTGATAAAGTTGATCGGGTTCGAGCATCAAAAAGATTAACTGATTCCCCAGCCTGTCTTGTATTGAATGAAAATGCGATGGGTATTCAAATGAAAAAAATCATGGAGGCAAGCGGACAAGCTTTGCCTGAAATGAAGCCCTATTTTGAATTTAATCCTTCTCATCCTTTATTGGAGCGTTTGGATGCTGAGGTCGATGAGGATCGTTTTAAAGATATAGTCGAATTGCTCTTTGATCAGGCCAGTCTAGCAGAGGGGTCAGCGCTACAGGATCCTGCACAATATGTTTCTCGTCTGAACAAGCTGCTGTTAGAGCTAATGGAACCTCAAGCTTAGGTATTTATGCGCGTAGCTATTGTGGGTGGAGGTAACTTTGGGACGGCTATCGGAAATATAGTAGCTGCAAATGGGCACCAGACTAGCTTGTGGATGAGGGATGCAAATCAAGTAAGTGAAACGCTTGCTCAAGGGGAAAATGCTCGTTACCTCCCAGGACATCCATTAGGAAAATTGCTTGTGCCAACAAGTGATCTGGAAGAGGCAACGGCAGACTCAGAAATAGTCTTCGTGACGGTGCCAAGTTCTGGTTTTTTAGAAACCTGTAAAAATCTCGCGCCGTTTATCAGACCTGATGATTTGCTGGTGAGTGGAACAAAAGGAATTGAACCTGACGGTTTTAGACTGATGAGTCAGTTGATTTCTGAATACACAAGGACGAAACATGTAGGCGTCTTGAGTGGACCTAATTTTGCGGAAGAAATTGCAGATAACCAATACACTGGTACGGTATTGGCCAGTCACAGCGAAACATTGAGGCAGAGAGTCCAGAATGTTATGCGCACTGAAACCTTTCGTGTTTATTTAAGCCAAGATACGTTTGGTGTAGAACTCG
>CAZYHH010000305.1:0-3736 GCA_964647295.1 uncultured Pseudomonadales bacterium | reverse complement strand
AATAATCAATTTAAAGGATTGGCTCAAGCTTTCAAGACTAATGTTTCGAAACAAAAACGACTATGGCATCAATATCCTTTCTACTTCTTGGCAGAAATTCTAACTGCGGTTTTAGCAATCTACTGAGGCTGGTTTTTCTGTCGTTAGAAGCTTGAGATCCAGCGGCAGAACCAATGGCAGTGGTCATATCGGCAGCTCGGTCGAAGCTAGCTGTCGTAATAGAAACAGGCCATTTTTCTATGAAGAGTGAATTTGAACGAGTAGCCCAGGAGGAGTTATTAGAAACAATCAAGACATTATCGTAAGACTCGCTTTTAAAGTGAGCCACTAACTCGTCTATTTCGTCTTCTATTGATAAACCTAGCGAATATTGGTTATGTGATTTGCTTGAAGGCTCTTCTAAATAGTTTAGAAGTAGTGTTGGAATCGACTCTTCTCGGCTATGCTTCGCAAAATTCTCACTATGATGTTTGAGCAAAGGGCCTAAGATAGTTGTGGCATCACTATTTTTGATTTCTTCGATAATAGATAACATATTCTTTGACTCTGAGTCGTAGAATTGCAGCTCGCCGCGCAGAGATTCCGGTTCTGAAAGGTAATTTGCTATTATTCCATCGCGAGCTGCTGCTCCTACTGATTTTAGATCGCCGCTTAATGGAAGGATTACTGCGATTGTTTGGGGCTGGAACTTCTCCAAGTAAACCAATGTGTTCGGTGGATTACGAAAAGCTGGGTGATTCGGGTACTTCTTTTTAAAGGTTTTCCATAGACTTATTTTTTGACTGATTGATTGAGTGCTTTTGAACTGATTTGCAAGATGAATCCAAATCGATTCGACTTCCGACTGAATTTCGTAGTCTTTATCTACGGAAGCAACTAGATGATTCCATAGCTGATTATTCAATCTTGAAGAATTCGTATCATAATAGAGCGAAGCATCACGGGATGTTTTGAAAATGGCTTCTACTACACATTTTTGATTGGCTGCTAAAGCACATATGTTCACAAGCAGCTCTAGATCAGATGCAGTTGGGTTTGTGATATTCAATAGAGTCTTACTGATATGCTTAACCAATCCTTTGGGCTTTAGTACGTCATAGACCATTTTGAAGGCCTGAGCTCTATTTGTTTTTATTCGAGCCAACAAAGCGAGATGTTCAATTACTAGTTTTTGATCGTTGTTGGTTGCGGCAGTTTTTATGGCTTCCACATGACGGTTCTGAGCTGGATTTAGTGCTCTTTCGTATGAAGCATATGCTGACTTTGTTATTGGCTGATCAGATTCTAAGTGATTGGAAGTGTTTTGTGACTGACAGCCAGTTAACATAGTAAAGAATAATGATAATAGGGTTAGGTGACGCAAAATGTCGGTACTCTATGTGGTCGCTACGCCAATTGGTAATTTAAAGGATATTACCGATCGAGCAGTTAAAATCTTAGAAACTGTTAACATCATTGCAGCCGAAGATACTAGAAGAACCGGTATTCTATTGAAGCATTTGGGTATTGAGAAGAAGGAAGTTACTAGTTTTCATAAATTCAATGAAAAATCGAAGACCGCATACCTATTAAAAAGGCTTCATGCAGGCGATACTGTAGCTTTAGTGTCTGATGCGGGTACTCCTCTCATAAGCGATCCAGGGTCTTCTTTGGTTGAACGTGTCTGGTCTGAGAAGATTCAAATAAGTCCGATTCCAGGCGCTAGTAGTGTTACTGCGGCTTTGAGCGTATGTCCTTTTAAGTGTGAGACTTGGACTTTTATGGGGTTTTTACCCGCCAAAAAAAGTGAGAAAGAAAAATTATTATTAAGGGCTCTAGCTCGATCAGAAGTCTTTGTTTTTTTTGATTCGCCCCGCAGAATACTAGCGACTTTGGAATTATTGGAGAGTAAATGTGATCGAAAAGTGATGGTTGTTCGAGAGATGACAAAAATTTTTGAATCAGTGTATGTTGGCCATTCTTTCGATGTGAAGAAAGAGATCGAAAGTGATCTAAAAGGAGAAATGCTTTGCATAGTGGAGGGGGATTCTGTTGAAGTTGCGGACATTGAAGCAGAGAGACTTTTGCCGATACTTCTGGAACACCATGACACAGCCACAGCCGCCAAAATCGGAGCTAAAATTTTAGGTATACGTAAACAGGATTTATATGGATTGGCTTCAAAGTTGTCAAAGTACAAAAGCGATAAGAACTTCTAGCATTTAATTGGAGTTATTTGTATTTCTGCTCATTTGGACATAGTCTCTCAACTGAGTTGGCCGGACAGTCGCCGGTATCTTTATGAAATCGGAGGAAAGTCCGGGCTCCATAGGACAAAGTGCCAGATAACGTCTGGGGAACGTGAGTTCACGGAAAGTGCAACAGAAAAAATACCGCCTCTATAGTTTAGTAAGAGGTAAGGGTGAAATGGTGTGGTAAGAGCGCACCGCGTTATTGGTAACAGTAATGGCAAGGTAAACCCCACTTGGAGCAAGGCCAAATAGGAATCATACGGTGTGGTCCGCACTTGATTCGGGTAGGCTGCTTGAGATTGTTGGCGACAATAATCCTAGATGAATGACTGTCCAAGACAGAACCCGGCTTATAGGCCAGCTCAATCTATATAATTGATGAATTTTTGCTGTATCTGGATGCCTTTATTGGCCTTTGTTTGCGCCTGAATTTGTGTAGAAAAGTGTAAATTTATGGGAAAATGTGGTGAAATACCCCTTTAGTTTGTATGGTGCAGGGTTAATTTGTTTCGTGGTATTTCGAGCACATCTATTGATGTAAAAGGCAGGCTGGGATTGCCTCAGAGATTTCGGGAAATTTTTCTTGGTACTAGTGCCGGTAAGCTTGTTGTTACTGTTGATACGCTAGATCGGTGTTTGTTGATATACCCATTGAATGAATGGGATATTGTGCAGAGACGTTTAGAGAGTCTTTCTAATGTGCATCAAGGGACGCGTATGGTGCAAAGGCTGCTGATTGGTCATGCAACTGATCTAGAAATGGATAAGTCTGGACGGATTTTGTTACCAGGTGTTTTAAGAAAGTACGCTTTGTTGAAAAGAAAAGCGGTTTTGATCGGTCAAGGAAATAAGTTAGAGGCTTGGTCTGATGACGTTTGGGAGGATCAAATGAAATCCTGGCAAGATCGAGAAAATAAAACGGCCAGAGAGAATATTGAAATGATCGGGAAGGTGTCGATCTGAAATGTTGTCTACGGAATATCAACACGTTCCGGTTTTATTAAAAGAAGTGTCTTTTCATCTAATTACCTCCAAAGAAGGTTGGTATGTTGATGATTATGATGGTGATCTGAATATAGTATTAGGTGGTTGTGTTACTGTTCTTAATCCTGAAGAAGGTGGTATTGTTGAATCTGAGGGTGCAGAAATTGATATTCCTGAAGGTGCATTAACTGAGTCTGAGTCTATAGGGGTTGGTGATGTTACTGAAGAATTATCTGATGAGGTCAATAATTCAACTGGTTATGAAGTTGAAGATCCTATAGCGTTTACACCATATGATCTTGAATTAGAAGAACCAGCTGAAATTGAAATAGAAACAGGAAACGGTGTTTCAAATGGAACAAATAATAGTAGTAGAAACGAATATTTATGCCAATTAGATGGTCCTGACGATACTACATGGGAAGTTGTAATTGATGCTGTCACCGGTGAAATGGTAGCTTGTGATGGAAATACATGTACAGCAAATATTACAGAATTCGGAATATTTGCTGCTTGCACAC
>CAZYHH010000304.1:2822-3801 GCA_964647295.1 uncultured Pseudomonadales bacterium | reverse complement strand
GTGATTTCGACATTTTCTCAGGCCAACCTTCAATCTTCTGATACAACGTCACCAACGCATCATCAAGACCCGACATCGCGACAAGATGCTCTGTATCTTCAATCTTTCTTTGCGCCAAGCGCACTTCTATCTGACCCTTTGTTTGAGCCTGATTCAATCGCGTGTTAACAGCCTTCCGAAATTGCTTAAGCGAAGTACCTAATTCTTCGATCCGATCAAGGTCACTAAGCTTCCCAGAAAACGAGGGCCGGCCAAACCTTGGCCCTTTCCCCTTAAACCAATTAAACATCGTCCACCAAATGTCTATCCCACCAAGAACTCCAGTGTACCCTAGGACAGAGCAGAAAACACATTAAGAAAATGTAGGTTAATTCTATTAGTTAGTTAATTTGCCCCAGAAACTTTTCGTCGTTCAGACAGCTCCTCCAGCATTTTTTGGTGCCTTTCGGGAGTCAACTTATAGCCAAAATAAAACAGCACGGAGATAAAACCCAAGGCCGCCACAACAGGACCGTAAAAAATGGCCATGTTGAGTAAAACCTGGGGTTCCAGGTCAGCCGCACTCTGAATGTTTGCGCCGACCGGCCATTCAATTATCCACAAAACAAAACCCGCGATAACGGTACCAAAACCGCTAGTCGCTTTAGCTGAGAAGGCCACCGCTGCAAAAAAACCGCCTTCCTGCCTGCGGCCGGTATTGTATTCGTGTTCATCGCAGACATCGGCCATCATGGAACCGTACCCCACATTAGCCTGAGCAGTTGCAAACCCTTGAATCACCTTAACCAGAATCAGGGAAGGGACCAAAAGAGCATCTCCATTTTCCGGGAAATAATCCAAGAGCCTTAATACTACGGGTACATTCTGGAAAAACGCGTAGGACAGCCCTCCAATAATAAGGCAAGTTTTCTTTCCTAAAACCGAAAAAAGCGGAACTGATACAAAGGTACCCAGCGCATTACCGATCCCATACGCCAGC
>CAZYHH010000304.1:0-2812 GCA_964647295.1 uncultured Pseudomonadales bacterium | reverse complement strand
AAAATCGGGAACTATGATTCTTTCATCTAGTTCCCAAAAATACGTGTACATATAGATATCAAGAGCACTAGTTACGCCGACCATGATGTATACGACAAGAACGCCCGTGAAAAGATAACGAAAATTCTTGCTTCGAATAACATCTTTGAAGTCTCGAATTAACTGCCTAAATATACTAACGATGGAGACTCGGCTTTTCTCGGTAACCTTCTTCAGACTTGGTATAACCGACCTGGTGCCCCAGGCACTCCAAAAGATGGTTCCGCCTATAAAGACAGCCACCAAGAAGGCCCACGGGATATAAGCCTCCTTAACGAATCGACCGCTGGTCTCGTCACCCCCAAAAAACGGCGACACCACCCAAAAGAAACCGACTAGAGCAAACAAGCCTCCCACATTCCCAAAAAACTGTCGGTAGGCCACTAAAGCGGAGCGATCATCAAAATCTTCAGTGATCTCTGCACCGAGCGCGAGGTGCGGAACATGGTAGAGCGACAGCATGGTCCTAGATAGGTTCGTAAAAACCAGTAACCAAACCGCCAACCCAAACTGAGACGATACCAGCGGAAAAAATAATAGAAAAAAACAGATACTGAGGGGCAAGAAAGAGGCATACATAAAAGGGTGCCGACGACCTTGATCAGATCTCCAGTTATCGGAGAGAGACCCGGCGATCACGTCCGAGGCCCCATCGAGCACGAGCGCCGCACCGATCGCGATACCCGCAAACGCAGGATTGAGTTCTAATATCTGACTATAATAAAACAGCAAGAAAAAACCGAGTCCTGTCGCAAACAAGCCCTCCCCAGCCTGGCCAACACCAAAGGCAAACTTAGTACTAAATTTCAGTTTTCCTTCGTCCACTATTCGTCCCCCCAAAAAACCATAAATTTTACTAAGCGAATCACATCACTAGCTCTTCGCGTCGAGTTTGCTGAAGCGCTCTAACCTTTTCATGCGCTTCGTTTAAGAAGATGACCACAAAACACCTTTGGAAACGTGCGGACCATAATCCAGCGTTAATACCCTATCGACAGAAGACCATTCTTAACTTTTTCTCTAGTTCAGAGGATCTTTTTCGCTTTCGATAGTTCTCATCGTTAAAAAATCTCGATTCATAACTGGTTGGGGAATCGCAACAATATAGACAACCTTTTTCTCCACCTCACCCTCCGCGTGCAATGCCTTGCCTGGGATAACTACTTTGTCACCGGCCTCAACCTCCATCCTTTCGCCCGATTCTCCATCTAAGAACCAGGTCTCCCCCTCCATCACATAGGCGTGCACATCATAATCATGCCAATGCTCGGGCAATCCCTTAGAGGGTCCACTCACAAAAGTGGTCGGCCAGGTTTTATTGCCTTTTACATCATCAAGTACCTGATCCAAATCTGAAAAAAAATTCTTCTCAACCATTAAGCCCATATGCGCCCCCTAAATTGACCAGTTGCTCTTCCACATCTATTGCACCAACTCGATAACTGTACCATCTGGATCTTTAAAACAAACAAATCGTGTCTCCGGGCCGTCTTCAATAATCACGCTAGCCGGTTCTGATAAGAACTCAACACCCTCGGACTTTAATCGAGCCATGTCTTGCTCAAGATCATCGGTTGCCAACGCTATTCGATTGATACCCAGGTGATACAAATGATTGTACGGTGGCTCATCATCATTGGGATCCTGCCACTCCAGCAAATCAATCACGAAAGGTGTTTTTGCATTATCCAAAGCCAACAGAGCGCCTTTCACCTGATAAGGCGACATTCCGACTGCAGCCGCCACTTCTTCAGTATTGGTACTTGGTACATCTAGGTATTTCTTGAACCCCAAGAGTTCATAGAATTTGAGCGATCTGTCAAAATCGCTGCAGTTCACGTTCACATGAACCAGGCCTAGGATGCTCATCGGCTTGCCTGCCCAATCGTCGCGCCTTGATCAATTACAATTTCCGCCCCGGTCATGTGTTTAGATTCATCCGAAACCAAAAACAAGACCATATTCGCTATGTCCACTGGCTCACCGATCCTCATTTTTTTTCTCGTCGCTTCAGGGTCTTCCTGCTCCATGAGTTTAATACCCGCCAGTTTCTCGAGCGCATTATGAACCATTGGCGTAGAGATACTCCCAGGATGAATCGAATTGCAGCGAATGTTATTTTCGGCCTCCAAGCAATGCATCGCGATAGATTTAGTCATCGAGCGGATCGCGCCTTTTGCAGCTGAGTAAGAAAGATAATTAGACAGCCCCACCAGCGCAGCGATCGAAGACATGTTAACGATCGATCCCCCGCCAGAACGCGAAATCTCTGGGATAGCAGCGCGACAGCCAAAAAACGTCGCGTCCAAATGCACCCCCATCACTCGTCGCCATTCTTCCGTGGAGGTCTGTTCGATATTCGAAATGGGCGCGATTCCAGCATTGTTTATCAAGGCATCCAACCGGCCAAACTGCTGGACTGCCTTAGCCACGACTGTTTCCCAGGACTGCTCATCACTGACGTCTTGTTCAATAAAAATGGCAGCATCGCCTATCCCATTGGATAACTTCTCACCCTCAATTTGATTAATATCAGTCAACACGAGTTTCGCACCTTCTTCCGCCAAGCGTATAGCGTCTGCTTTACCCAGGCCCGATGCTCCCCCAGTAATCAACACTACCTTTCCTTCTACTCTACCCATCTGATGAACTACTCCTGGTCACTTGTCATTGCGCTTCCAGTACCTTCTTCGCATTATTGATCGCGTTACTGTAAATGCCCTTAGCCAATTTGACCGCCTTTTCATCTTCAACACCTCGCGCATCGAAGCTT
>CAZYHH010000303.1:3270-3816 GCA_964647295.1 uncultured Pseudomonadales bacterium | reverse complement strand
TTTCGCTTGATCAGGTGTGCCGCTAATACTCTAGTTAAATGATGTACTGCCGCCTTTGAAGGGCCATATGAAAAATTATCAAAAACTGGTGTCTTGATTCCATCTACCGAGCCGATGTTGACTACGTAAGCGGGATTTTCTGAACTGGTTCCTTTTTCTAAAAACGGCAATAGTTGTTGGGTTAGAAAAAATACGCCCTTTACATTGGTATTCATGACTTTATCCCAGCCTAACTCAGGGAAATCGCTCAGAGGTGCTCCCCAAGCGACTCCCGCGTTATTGACAAGGATATCCAGGGTGGTTTCTTTTTTTGAAAATTCTTCGGTGAACGCGTTGACGCCATCTAGATTGGACAAGTCAGCCGGTATTGCTAGGCATTCGCCGCCATATTCTTTCATGAGTCTATCGCAGGTCGCGTTACAGGCTTCGGCTTTACGGGAACTGATATATACTTTAGCACCGTTGGCTAGGTAGCCAGCAGCAATCATCTCTCCAATGCCCCTGGACCCACCTGTAACGACGGCAACTTTACCTTCAACTGAAAAA
>CAZYHH010000303.1:0-3260 GCA_964647295.1 uncultured Pseudomonadales bacterium | reverse complement strand
ACACCTAAAATCTTATCATAGTAATATATTTGATCATCTACATTCCCTATTTTTTTAAAGAGTAGTCTTGATAACAGTTTATCAGGTATTGGGTTGGTAAGGCGGTTCGTTAATCCAGTGAAACGTTATAAAATATACAAAAAATAGAAAGGAGAGAACGTGGGCGAATTGATATATAGCGAATTTCGCAATCCTCGGCAAATGTTGGGCACTCAGGAGTATGACGGTCATTTATCAATTCATGATGATAAAATGGCCGGAGATCTAGGCTTTAGCGGCGCGCCGATAGAAGGCCCAACTCATTTTAGTCAGTTCGTACCCTTGCTTCATGGTATTTATGGTGATTCATGGTTTGAACGAGGCTGTATTAGCGCTCATTACCAAAATATGGTTGTCGAAGGAGAAGCTGTCAGGGCGTTTGCTGAAAAAATTGATCCAGGACAGACAATCACGCGAATTGGTGCTGAAAAAGAAGATGGGACACCGGTGCTCACTGGCACCGCATCGTTAGGTCCTGACTATGGAGAAACTGAAATTAGCACCCGCATGGAAAGGTTAAGACCTTCAGAGCAGCTCGTCATACTAAGCGATTTGCAAGTCGGGCAGAAGGGCGCTGGTAATCCCGAGTCGGTGTCCATGAGTTTGGATCAAAATATGGGTGCCATGTACCCCTTTTCTTTGTCGGAAAAACTCGAGGTCATCACGGAAGATCACGATTATTATCACTCAGATAAAGCAGCAAACTCACCGTGGGGGAGGGCGATAGTGCCTCTAGAAATGGTTAGTGTGTTGACGCAGTACACGAGCGGACTGTCAGGTTTTCGTTCACGAGGACCAGCCGTGGGCCTTTTTGCGGGGCAAGAAATCAAATACATCAATGGTCCGATCTTTGTGGGACATCCTTATAAACTGGACAGAGAGATTGTCGCGCTAAGCGAGAGCAAGCGTACGGAATCGAACTGGGTTAAGACTCGAGTTTTTGATGTAGAAACGGATCAGTTGGTTGCGGAGGTGATACTCAATTCTGCGACTCTCAAGGAGTCCTATGAAAAATATGGAGAGGATGCTAAGGCGTTAGGAAGGGAGTTGTGAGCTTTTAGTTTATAGTGGAGATGTGCTTTATTATTTCGCTTCGTTCGAGCCCACTGGGGCGTTGAATTCCGATATTTTTTTTGCGACCTCTAAGCATATACATTAGAACGGTGCGGCGGATCTTTGGGTCTTGCAAAAACTCTCCTGGTTTTTCTAATAGATTGATGGTTTTGATGATGCCTCGATGCACGAATATTTTTTCTCTGGCTGCCGCTCCCAGTGCTTCTCCAAAGGCTTTGCCAAACCATTTTTTTAGGCTTCTCTTTTCTTTCCTTTGATTTTTCTCTAAGAGTTCTGCGGATTTCCTGATTCCATTTTTGTCTTCGCGAAGGCTCGCCTCAAATATGGGCCCGATACGTTCTTTTGTCAGTTCGGCAAAACTTATAGCCCTTTCTATTGCATCATTCGACGCGCTCAATACATCTGAGAGGATATGCGCATGGAGTGTGCCAGTGCTGCATCCTCTGCCATAGAGCGGATTGGTTCTGGCGTGGGAATCTCCAACCGCAAAAAAATTCAAAACTTGCGGTTGTCCGTTCTCAAGATATTCTCGCCAAACTGCATGTATTTGACCAATTCCAAAAGGGTTGGTTGTTGATTTAGCTTTGTCGGGAGCGATCCAAGGTAACAATCCCGGGATGGTTCGGCATACTGAGTCAAAGCCCTCTCCTGTTTTAATTGCTTCGCGAAGTTCGGTCTCGGCTAGTGGCAGGCATATGATGAGCGCGAAGTGCCCACCGTCGCCAGGGAAAACGCCATACTTCATATAGCCGAGGTCTCCCATGCTCGGCTCTTCTTGGTGTCTAGAAGGTTCAGTCACACCATCAAGGAGTTTGTAGTGTCGCGTGTAGTAGACGATTTCGGCATCATCCCTTTGTTCGCTGATGTTAATCCCTTTTTCTTTGAGCCACTGGTGAAATTTGCTTGATCTACCCGTCGCGTCTATTACCAAATCGAACTTCATTGAAGATTTCTGATTGGCATTTTGCCGGTCCGTGATTTGAAGTCCGCATGCGATGCTTTGACCATTTTCGTTTTCTATTTCGATATCGGTGATGAATGTTTTGTTGTGGATCTTGATGTTTTCGATTTTTTCTACGTACCGCCGGAGTACCGTTTCTATAGTGGCCCTCCGACACATTAGGATCCAAATTTTCTCGTCGCCCGGCTCGGGCTGATATTTGTCTACAAGGTGGGGGGGGATCATATCTTTGAATTCGACTTTTCGCGCACCCGCAGCGAAAAAATATTCCAGCAGTTCGGGATATCTTTCTTCTAATACGCTGCACATCAGGCCTAAGAATGCATGTGGATGACGAAACTGGGCTGCACCTCTTCGGGTCCAATCAAAGAATGCCTGATCAGGATTTCCTGAAGGCGGTGGCACATCTCGCTCAAACACGGAAACTCGAAAGCCGCTTTGACTTAGGGCTAGGGCGGTGCACATACCACAAATACCTGCACCTACTATTGCAACGGACTCACTCATTGGTTACCAATTTTGCTGAAGCAAAGTTCATTAATACATTATCCATTTTTAGGGAGCCTGAATAAATACTGGACCTGTTTTTTTTAGTGGTTCAACTATTTGTCGGCAAGCTCTAAGATGGGTCAAAGGGAATTGAATGTGAAAGGGTTAATCAATGCTTAATAGTGTGCAGTTGGGGGCTAGCGGTCTGAGGGTGTCGGAACTTTGTCTGGGGACGATGAATTTTGGGATCCCGGGTCGTGGCCATCAAGGTGACTGGACGCTGACCGAAGATCAGGCCAGGCCTATATTTAAGGCAGCACTGGACCATGGCCTCTTTTATTTTGATTGCGCCGATGTATATGGTTTGGGTGCATCCGAGGAGGTTGTCGGATCGATTCTTAATGAATTTTTGCCTAGAGACGAATATGTGTTGGCGACAAAAATTTCGATGCCGATGGGGGCTGGTGCCAACCAATCCGGTTTGTCGAGAAAACATGTTATGGAGGGGGTTGACGCCTGTTTAAAACGCTTAGGTCATGACTATATTGATCACCTTGTTATTCACCGACACCCGCATGGAGTTCCTGGCCAGGTGGAGGTTCCGATTGAAGAGACTATGGAAGCGCTGCATGACGTGGTTAAAGCCGGGAAAGCTCTCTACTTGGGTGGGTCTTCGATGTTTGCGTGGCAATTTGCG
>CAZYHH010000302.1:0-3820 GCA_964647295.1 uncultured Pseudomonadales bacterium | reverse complement strand
GACGCCTGGAGCTCCGACTTTCGCCCTTTCTAAATCAAATATATAGCTTTGAGTCGGAGAAAAGTCAGCACCGCCGTGTTCTACAGGCCAATTCGTGGCAGCCCATCCCTTTTCAGCTAGCTTCTTTTGCCAGTTGACGATATCTGCTTTGGATAATTTACTTAGCGCGCTCTTGCCTTGTTTGTCCCGCATTTCCTTAGGCCAAGCCTGGTCAAGCCAACCCGAAACTTCTTTTTGAAATTCTTTATCTTGCTCTGTAAACGCTATATCCAAAACAATCTCCAGCAGAGGTTAATCAATATAAATCTTATCATAATGCCCGTTAGAACGTACAAACCTAGGTTAACTTATAGGCTAAAGTTGACCTTTCTCCAAATATTTAGAGAAGTCATCGCCTATTAGGGCGTGTCTCTTAGCGTACTCGTAATTCGCAGTCGCCAAACCTAATCTACTTCCACAGTCAAAGGTACGACCAACCAAGTGGTAGGCATCAATGGCGTGCGATTTGGATAACAGTCCGTGTAAAGCATCAGTTAGCTGTATTTCACCCCCTGCCCCCGGCTTGGTGTTAGAGAGCTCTTGCCACAAAACCGGATCAAAGACATACCTACCAGTAATTGAAAAGTTAGAGGGCGCTTCTTTCAAGGAAGGTTTTTCGACTACGGCGTGTATCCCGGCCGACCTACTCGCCTTTAGATCGATACCTTCGATATCAACGATACCAAACTGATCAACCAATTGGTCTGAGACAGGATGCACCATCAGCTGACTCATACCGCTCGCCTCAAAGTTACCAATCATTTGAGATAAATTGTCTGTTTTGGGGTTGCACGCCGCATCATCTATGATGACATCTGGCAAAACAACGGCGAACGCTTCCTGTCCGATAATCGGCTCCGCGCACATAATTGCATGTCCTAAACCCATCGGTCTAGATTGCCTAACGGAAATAAGCTTCAATCCCTCAAATTGCATTGAATTGAGTGAAGTTAGCTCCTCTGATTTCGACCTACTAGTTAAAGTTGTCTCAACTTCAAAATTAAGATCAAAATAATTTTCTAATGCAGCCTTGGAGGAGTGCGTAACTAACACGATCTCTGAAACTCCAGCATCTACTAGCTCTTCAACAACAAAGTGGATAAGGGGTTTATCAACAATCGGAATGAGTTCCTTTGGAATAGACTTTGTAGCAGGCAAAAGCCTTGTCCCCAATCCAGCTGCAGGTATTATTGCTTTCAGACTAATGCTCCTCCAATAAAGACTTACCAAGCACTCTGATTGCAAGCGTTTCTTCGGCACCTTCGAAAATCGAAAGTACTCTTGCATCAACAAAGTAACGGCTTACATTACTCTCTTCAGCGTAACCCATTCCTCCAAACAACTGTAGAGCGTCTCTCGTTACCCATTCAGCAGCTCGGCAAGAAAGCAATTTAACCAAGCTCGCTTCTATTTGGCCTCCGCCTTTATCCATTAGCCCTGCAACTTCATAAGTGAGTTCTTTACAAACTGTAATGTAGGTGCCCATGCGCGCGAATTTTGCCAAGCTAAGAGGATAATCGGCTACGGCTTTACCAAATACTTTTCTGTCTAACGCATACTTAACACCATCTTCAAAGGCTGCCCGCATTAAACCACATGCTCTAGCTGCAGTTTGCAGGCGGCCTCCAGAAAACCCTTTCATCGTATAGTAAAACCCCCTGCCTCTACCTCTCCCCTCAACCTCACCAACCAAACACTCATCTGGCACAAAAAAATCATCATAAAACATCTCGAAAGAATGCATCCCTCGGTACCCTATTGTTGGAATCGCCTGGCCAGATAATTTACCCCCCCCACTTTGATTCAGCTCAAATAACTCTCCCGAGTGACTCTCTTTTTCAATGACAAAAAGTGAAAGGCCCCGGTGTCCTAAAGTCTCGTCAGCTTCTGTCCGAGCAAGCACTAATATGAGACCTGCTGCACCTGCATAAGTGCACCAGGTCTTACCACCATTTAACAGCCAGCCACCTTCGGTTTTGGCGGCTTTAAGAGAAACAGAGGCGACATCGGACCCAGTATTGGGCTCAGTTACTGAAACCGCACAAAGTGGCTCACCTTTCGCGATCCCGGGCAACCATCTAGATTTTTGGGAATCCGTACCACCCTCCAAAATCGCTCGAGCCATAATCTCAGGACGTGTGACCAGGCTGCCAGCAGCACCCAAGGAGCCTCTCGACAGCTCCTCGGTCGCAATAACCATTCCAAGGCTGTCATCTCGATCATCGGGAGTTAGCCCCCCAAAGCCGGCGGGGACCGAAAGCCCAAAGACTCCCATTTGTCGAAGCGGCTCTAAGATCTCCTCAGGAATCAAAAGATTCTCTCGATGAATTTGTTCGGCAAGCGGTTTAACGGTTTCATCTGCAAAGCTCTTAAACGCGTCGCGCATGAGTGATTTTTCTTGGTCAAACCGTTCCAACGGGATGCCATGCTCAACAAAACGTTCACCCAACCTTCTAGCGTACCCCGAAGCTAAAAAAGGTTGGTAAGCCGTCACCGTAGCTAGCGAAGTAGCGTTAATATTGTATAGGTCGTTATTTCGAAAAATTCTCCCAGCGATATTGCTAATAATTTCCGAACAAAAATAATTACTGATTTCTTCAAGATAGGAATTAGTTTTTGACCTTTCCTTTATGACCTTCGCGGCCAATAACTCCGCTCGAGAAAAAGCCAAATCGTAGATTTCAATCTGTTCATCAAACAAATCCCCTTCAAGATTCTTGGCACATTGATTTAGCAACGAAGCAATTTGATCGAGTTGTTCATCGAAATCATTCATATAAAGAATGGGCCTTATAATTGCAAAAATAACGAAAACCTATTTGACCCAAACCAAAAAAAATCAGACGAGCTTGTAGTATTATTAGTGTCAGCCAGATTCATCGACACGAACGCATTGTAGAGATAGAAGACCCATGACTCAAACAGTTAACGACCATTCAATTAAGCTAGTCTCAGAATATTTCAAATCTTTACAAAATAAGATTATTTCTTGCTTAGAAGAAGAAGATGCAGTCAGTCAATTTTCTATTGAAAATATCGCGACACCGGGAGGCGGTGTAACTCAACCACGAGTGCTAAGCGAGGGCAAACATATAGAAAAAGCTGCTGTGATGTTTACTCATTCGGTAGGAACTGCCTTGCCTGTGGCAGCCACCGAGCGAAAACCTAAGTTAACCGGTAAACCATTCCAAGCGACCGCTATTTCATTAATCGTTCATCCAAACAATCCTTATGTCCCAATGACTCACATGAATTTGCGTTTTTTTATCGTTCCTGGCGATAAGCCAGCTTGGCATTTTGGTGGAGGTTACGACCTCACGCCTTATTATCCTTTTGAGGAAGATATTATTCATTGGCATACCACAGCATTTAATGCATCGGGTGAGCACTATCGAAAACTCAAGGCCAAATGCGATGACTACTTCTATCTAAGTCATCGCCAAGAGGCTCGCGGAATAGGTGGATTATTTTTTGACGATTGGGTCGAAGGAGGCTTCGAAAAATCCTTTTCTTTTGTCAAAGCAATTGGAGACTCGTTCCTTGCGGCATATCAACCCATCTTGTCCAAAAGGAAGGATCAAACATTTGGGGAGAGAGAACGAGACTTCCAATTATTTCGGCGAGGACGTTACGCAGAATTTAACTTGGCGATTGATCGTGGCACCAAGTATGGGCTCCAAAGCGGTCGTCGAGTTGAGTCAGTTTTGGCCTCCCTGCCACCTCTCGCGAAATGGTCCTACAATTATCCAATAGAACCAAATTCGCCTGAAGAAAAGCTAAC
>CAZYHH010000301.1:0-3849 GCA_964647295.1 uncultured Pseudomonadales bacterium | reverse complement strand
CGTATTACCCTTAATTGAGAAAGCCATTCGATATCGGAAAACCACAATCTTGATTTCAATCTTATTCTTTTTTTCAGCCATGGGTCTCCTCGCGCTTAAGTTGGTTCGATTCGAATTTATGCCGAGTATTGAATCAACCCGCATATCGGCAAGTCTTGCGTTTCCTATTGGGACACCTTTTGAAGTTACTCAAGCCGCCGCAGAAAAACTTGTTTCAGCAGCCGAGGCCGTCAATGCTAGTGCTTCAGGGCTATCATTTCAATCAGTCAGCATGACCGTAGGCGGACAGACTTCGACGGGAGGAGGGCCTTTTGGCGGTGGTCGAGTCACGATGGCAAACCATTTAGCCTCAATACAAATCCGTCTAAACCCTGAGCCGTTGAGAAAATTACCAGCCCAAGAACTCGAACGATTATGGCGAAATGAAGTGGGGTCTATACCTGGCGTCGAAAAATTAAATTACGTTTCTCAGTTCTTTGGCAATAGTTCGGATATCGCCTTTGAACTCACTCATCAGGACGATTCAATCCTCAGCCAAGCGGTTGAAGAGCTAAAATTTGAATATGCACAGATACCCTCTATGTTTGAAGTACAAGACTCTAACAACCCCGGAAAAAGACAATACGATGTGGAGTTAACCTCCGCTGGTTTAGCGGCTGGATTAACACCGGCAGACGTCGCAATGCAGCTCAGACAAAACTTTTACGGAGAGGAAGTTCAAAGAATACAAAGAGGTCGTGAAGAACTCCGCGTCATGGTGAGGTACCCTGAAAATGAAAGACAAAGTACCAGGGATTTTTTTGACGCCAGGATCCGACTATCGGATGGCACCGAAGCACCATTAACACAAGTTGCGAAGGTCTCAGAAAACAGAAGTTACTCGAGCATCGAACGAGTTAACGGTCGACGAATCGTGACCGTTAGTGCCCGTGTAGATCGATCAAACGCCATGCCAGAAGATATTGAAAATGATCTAAAAGCTACAACTCTGCCTGCTTTGAAATTGAAGTATATAGGGTTACAAATCAATGAGGCTGGCTACGCCCAAGATCAGCAGGAAAGCCTTGCTTCACTAGGAAGACTGAGCTTGCTCGCGCTACTAGTGATTTTTGCTTTGCTGGCTTCACTTTTACGTAGCTACAGCCAACCCTTAATCATTCTGGCTGGAATACCCTTTGGAGCCGCAGGTGCTTTTATTGGCCACTACATTTTGGGTTACAACTTATCCTTTTATTCACTATTCGGAGTAGTCGCCTTGGCCGGAGTTGTGGTCAATGACTCACTGATACTAGTAGATCGGTTCAATAAGTTCATGTCTGAAGGCAACTACACAGTCGAAGAAGCAGTTCTCAAAGCAACGCAGAAGAGGTTTCGGCCAATCTTTTTGACAACAGCCACCACCTCGCTGGGCCTAATGCCACTTATATTCGAGACTAGTACCACTGCCCAATTTATGATCCCGATGGCAATTAGTCTGGCGATTGGGATTTTATTTGCGAGCCTTCTAATTTTATTTATCGTGCCTACACTTATTGTGATCCAACATAAGCTGTTCAACAAACAAAAGCTCAAGTCGAATACTTTAGTTGAAGCGTAAATTATCCTCTCTCTAACAGCTCACCAGCAATAATCATCTTCCTGACTTCGGTTGTCCCAGCTCCAATTTCGAGCAGCTTAGTAGACCGAAATAGACGGTTTATTTCAGACTCCCAAATGTAACCGCTACCCCCATGAATCTGCAGAGCATTGTCTAAAACTTTATTGCACATATCGGCGCAGTACATCACCGAGGCAGCAGTCCTTGCATGGATAAGACCCCTTCCCGCTTGAGTCTGGTCCACATTTTGGGCTTCCTCTAGGACTTGCCAACAAAATGTTTTCATCGTTTCTACCCAAACATACATATCGGCTATCCGAGACTGTATCATCTGAAATTGAGAAATTGGCTGATCAAATTGAGTTCTCGTTTTCGCATAATCAACAGCCAACTCAAGAGCTCGCTCTGCCACCCCAACACTGATCGGCGCAATCGCCGCACGCTCATAATCTAACCCACTCATGACCACCTGATGGCCCTGATGTTCAACCCCTACAATATTCTCTCTCGGCACCACCATATCTTCGAACACCAACTCGGTAGTTTGGCTGCCTCGAAAGCCCATTTTTTTCAGTTTTTGTGCGACCTTAAATCCGGGCAAGTTCGTTTCGACAACAAAAGCTGTGATCCCTTTAGATCCAAGACCTTTTTGAGTTTTCGCATACAACAGACAAACATCGGCCACCGCACCATTGGTGATGTATAACTTTGAACCATTAATCACATAATGGTCTCCATCAAGTTCGGCCCGAGTCTGCATTGACCCTAGGGCATCAGAACCTGCTCCGGGTTCGGTAAGCCCTAGGCAACCTGTCCACTTTCCGGAGCAAAGATTAGGTAAATATTTTTCTCGGATCGCTTCGGATCCATTTCGATAAATATTATTCAAACACAGATTGTCGTGAGCAACCCAGCTCAAACCGACCGCATGGTTCCATCGCGAAAAGGCTTGAAGAATCAGACCACTTTCCAACAAGCCCAGCCCAACACCACCATATTTTTCGGGTACTGTGATTCCGAGAAACCCCAGACTCCCCAATTCAGCAAAAAGCGCATCTGGCCACCATTCTTCGTTGTCCATTTTTTCAGCTAACGGCAGGAGTTTATCCTTGCCAAAACGATTCGCATGTTCCAGTAACTGATGCTGATCTTGCGTCAGCTTAAATTGACTCATCTTCGATTAACTATTTTCGATTTCAATGGGTGGCGTATTCTCGACCATGCTCCAGACAATTTCATCTGGCGTCGACAAAACCTGCTCATAAGCTCCTTCAGGATAATTAGACATGTGCGGTCCCTCCGTGCTTCTTAAATCGGGCTGTTTGCACCCCCCTTGATGATCCAAATAGTTTTCGGGATTCAGGTAGGATTGCAGCTCATGTTTACTAATCCCTAACAAGTCGACCACTTCCGGGTCTATCCAAGCCTGCTGGTTGATCGGTTCTTCCGAATAAGCGATTTCCAACGAAACGTCTTCCAAACCAGCAAAGTAGATCGAGACACACATACCATGGTCCATGGGCCCAAGCACGGGAACGCCTTTCTCTCTCAAGCGATCCCTGATCGCCAGAAGAGCTTCTTTATCACTCACCTTCAACGCGAGGTGCTGCATAGTACCCGGTGCGCTATTAGCGCCAGGATTCCCTGGATGAGTCTGTCCAATAGCAGTAGGAATTTCTGAAATCGAAGGGTTGGTCATCAACGCGACGGAACTTTCATCATTGAGCCGCAGAAAACAATGGAAGGTGTTTTTAACACCGTGCATCCAATACAACGCGACAAGCTCCATACCTAATTTGTCCGTAAAGAACTCGATCTGGTCTTTCATTTTTGCGGTCGACAGAACGACGTGATGCACTCCTTCAATCTTATTCACAACACAGTACTCCCTTTATTGCCAAGCCTCTCTTCAATCTCAAACACATTATAACCATATAAAAACCGATCCACTTTTGGATCTAAAAATTTCAGAAAGCTATTACGGATAAACGCGGCAACACCCGAAAGATGGAAAATCCGACCGTTACGAGCCGACATAGACTTTACCTTTTGCGTTCTGCGTTTTCTAAATTCTTCGTAAAACTGAAAGCCACTTTCAATCGGCTCAGCGCGGCTCAGACAAAGCGCTAAACATGCGGCATCTTCAATCGCCATGGCTGCTCCCTGAGCCATAAAGGGAAGCGGCGCGTGACACGCATCGCCTAATAGTACGACACGACCGGACCTCCAGGTCTTTAAATTACTGCGATGAA
>CAZYHH010000300.1:0-3854 GCA_964647295.1 uncultured Pseudomonadales bacterium | reverse complement strand
CGGGTTTGACTGTTAGCGCTTCGCAAGCCATTTCGTAGATCACTGGGTTGGGTTTTCGCACCCCCACGATGCTTGATTCAATGATCACGTCAAATAAATCCATTACTGAGCTGATCTGAATAGCTTTTTCTTCGTTCTGGGCCATGCTTGGTCCCTTTCCTGATTTCACATTATTAGTAATACAGCCAACCTTAAAGTGCTGTTTACAGATTTTGAGAACTTCGACCATACGCGGTCTTAAGTCTCCACTAAGAATGTTAATCACTTCTTTGCCTTGGATTTTGAACCCAAGCTTTTCAGATTCTTTTGCGAATAATTCGTCAAATTCATCAAGGCTCACAGAATTTGATTCAAATTGAGCCCAGGCATTTTTGTTTGGGTTTGTTGAGTTGACTTGTCGTATGAAATCTTTAGGCGCGCCGTGTTTTTCTTCCAGTCGATTGAAATTCTCAAAGGGACTCGAAGTAAAAACGCCTCCAAAGTCCCACAATATAGCGCTTAATTTCGCGGAGTTTTCCATAGTTAGTGCTCTCTTTCGGTGCTGGGCTGGACCAAACCTCGTTAGATTGATCCCTCAGATAACATACAACAAGTTAGAATTTGGCTGTAGTATAACTTCTTTTGCCGACATATAGAGCTAGGATAAGGAGGACAGATTATGGGAGAACATATTCAAATAACGAGTGGAGACGGGGTCGAGATTGGGGCCTACGTTTCGCGTCCAAGTGGACAAGCCAAAGGAGGGATACTGGTGATTCAGGAAATTTTCGGAGTCAACAGCCACATAAGAGAAGTTACGGACGGCTACGCCCAGTCAGGTTACCTGGCCATTGCGCCAAAAATCTTTGATCGAATTGATAAAGATATAGAGTTGGGTTACGAAGAAGCGGACATGGGCCAAGGGGTCGAACTCGCATTCCAGAAGCTGAACATGGAGCAAACATTATCAGATCTTCAAGCTGCGATAGATGAGCTTAAGCGAGAACAGGATCACGTTGGGTTGGTGGGGTATTGTTTTGGCGGGTTACTGACCTGGCTTTCTGCTTGTGACCTTCAAGGCGTCGACGCCGCGGTTTCCTATTATGGGGGTGGCGTCGTGAATAATGCTGAAAAACAAGCAAATTGTCCGGTCATGATGCATTTCGGTGAGTTAGATGCGCATATACCCATGACTGACGTGGAAAAAATAAGATCAGCACAACCCAATGTTCAGCTGTTTAGCTACGATGCAGATCACGGTTTTAACTGTGATCACAGGGCAAGCTTTAACCAATTAGCAGCGAATCAGGCGTTGGAACGGTCCCTGGAATTCTTTGCGGAACATGTCGTGCGATAGTATTGTAGGTAGTGGGAATAAAGAGAATCGAATGGAAACCTTATGAAATTAAAATTAATTGTAGTAAGTATCTTTTTGTCAATGTCTGCTGTCGGTTATTCAGCGCACCACGAGGAAGGAGAAACGGTCAAAAAAGAACGCGTTGATAAGAATGCCAAGGTCTGTAAGCGGCTAGAAGTACCAGGCAGTCACATAAAAAAGCGAATATGTAAAACACAGCGATACTGGGATAAATTGACCAAGGACTCGCAAGATTTGTCTCAGAAAATGAGTTCTCGTCCAGGTTAGTAGCCCGGGAAACTTTTTTTAGTTGTATTGCAAGCTTGACTTCTCTTGGAGCATTGTTGACCATTCTGCTCCGAGAAAGTTTAGGGAGTATACTCGGCGCTTTACATTGTATTCTGCCGTAGCAGGGTTCGTGTAGTTTGACGTAATAGTAGACTAATCATCATGAATTCGCGGATCGCTTCAGCTTACAATTAGTTTTGTCTGATGCGATTTTCTGCAGGTATAAGGTAAAGAGAAAAGTATAAGTCAAAGGCTAAGGTTTGTTCAGGGGAGCTTGATAAAATTTTAGCTTCATATTGTATTTAGTCATTCCATTAGGAAGTTGTCATGAGAAAACAAATTCAGGGACTGTCGGTATTGTTAGTTGCATTGGGGTGCTCATTGACGAGCATTTCTTATTCAGCCACGACGCTGGAAGATATATTCGAAGTGGCGGAGCAAATGAACGTTTCCGCCAAAAGATCGCAATCAAAAATTGATGCGTTGACCGAGGAAACGCGCTTGCTGCTCAACGAGTACAAGACAGTGCTCAAGGAAATCGAGGGATTGCGTGTTTATAACCGTCAGCTGGAAAAACAGATCTCCAGTCAGGAAGTCGAAATGGCGCAGCTGACCGAATCAATAGATGAGGTAACGGTTATCGAGCGACAAATCACACCTCTGATGATTCGGATGATTGATGGGGTTGAACAGCTTGTTGAGCTTGATTTGCCTTTCCTCTTGAAGGAGAGGAGGGCTAGGGTGAGCCGGCTGCGAGATATGATGGATCGCGCTGATGTCGCCGTCTCCGAAAAGTTTTCTCAAGTCCTACGTGCTTATCAGATTGAAAATGACTATGGCCGAACCCTTGAGGCCTATAGTGACACTATCGCGATCGCCGGAGTCGATCGAAAAGTGGATGTTTTAAAGGTAGGTCGAATTTCATTGATGTACCAAACCGGTGATGGCGAGGAAACGGGTCGATACAACCCGGACACGCAAAACTGGGAAGAAATCGATGATTCGTATCAGTCCTCAGTTCGGCAAGGGATCAGAATGGCGAGACAGCAAGCGACCACTAACTTATTTAGTATTCCAGTTACTGGAGCGGAGGCAGCACGATGAAATTACTTAAAGATAATCTGATAATTATCGCATCGGCGTTTGCGATACTAATTGCACCTTTTGCCGTCGGGCAGGAAGAGGCACCTGCTGCAGAGGGAGAGCTGGTTATTAACGAGGCTAACTCGCTAGATGAGCTTCTGGAAAACGTCAAAGATCGACGTGTTGTCGAGAATAAAGAGCACACCAGTCGCGAAGGAAGATTTGCTCGAGAGAAAGCCAATCAAGCGAAGATGCTGAAAGATGCTGAAGCGGAAAGACGGCGAGAGGAAAGACGTTCGGATCGGTTGGAAACGACTTTCGAGGAAAACGAAATCCGAATCGGCGATATGACAGAACAGCTCGATAAACGCCTAGGAAGTCTTAGAGAACTGTTCGGTGTTTTACAACAGGTAGCAGGTGATACTCGAGGCTTATTTGAGGCTTCTCTTATTTCCAGCCAATATCCGAACCGAGGAGAGTGGCTGGGTGAACTAGCTGCCAAAATGGGAACGGCTAGTCAGCTGGCAACGATAGACGAGATGGAAGAGCTTTGGTTCCAGATGCAGCGAGAGATAACAGAATCAGGGAAGATTTCCAAATACCAAGGCACGATAACGATGATGTCAGGGGAAAAGGTTGACACTGAGATCGTGCGGGTTGGCGCTTATGCACTGCTAGGGCAGGGTGAGTACCTCCAGTGGGACGCGGACACACAGTCTATAGTTGAGTTGCCAAGGCAGCCGACAGGCCGCCATACGAGTACTGCTGAGGAGCTTCAAGAGGCTAGTCAAGGTGAAGTGGTAGAATTTTCTATCGACCCAACTCGCGGCTCGCTACTTGCTCTTCTTATTCAGGCCGCGACATTTGATGAACAAGTAGGTACGTTCGGCGGTATTATGGAGTGTGGCTGGATATTTTGCGATGGTCAGGGCGGCATGATGGGTTCAATCATTATCACCGGTTTGATTATAGGAATACTTCTTTCTGCGGAAAGGCTCTTTTCGCTATTTAAGATCGGTCAAGGTGTTAACGCCCAGAGAACTAATCCTAATGCAAGTGAGGATAATCCGTTGGGAAGAGTCCTTGGTGTATATGAAGAAAACCGAGGTGTGGATGTAGAGACCTTAGAACTTAAGTTAGGCGAAGC
>CAZYHH010000299.1:0-3875 GCA_964647295.1 uncultured Pseudomonadales bacterium | reverse complement strand
AAGATTGACGAGTTTGGTCAGCATGATAGTAAATGGTGAGGCTTGGGCAAATTGGCTAACCGATATAGGCTATTCAGTGCCAAGCTCCTCTTGGGATTTCTATACTCAAAAAGCAAAACAACTCGAATACGAAGAAGGAGGCACTGAACCAGCCCCTTTGGCCCTGCCTCGAGAGCATAACGATACCTGGTTCATGACCGACAATGTGATCGACTATATTGATAAGCAACAGCAGAACTGGTTTGTCCACCTATCACTATTAAGACCTCACCCACCCTGGGTAGCCCCCGCACCCTATAACGCGATGTATCCACCAGAGGAACTCATAAGTTTTGAACGACAACCCGACATCCAAACCGAGGCGGCACAACACCCGCTGCTAGCACACTATCTAACATCGCCAAGGCACTTCGTAGACTCTGACGACAAAAGAACGGCAAGGCTCAAAGCCTCTTATTTTGGTCTTATGTCGGAGGTTGACGACAATCTGGGCAGGCTATTTAAGCACCTGAAAAAAGTTGATCAGTGGGACGACACCCTAATTGTTTTTACCTCCGATCATGGCGAACAGATCGGAGACCACTGGCTCATAGGAAAAATGGGATATTTCGACGCCTCCTACCACATTCCTCTTATCATCAGAGACCCCAGCCAGAAAGCGGATCCACACCGAGGTAAAACTATCAGCGCGTTTACCGAGAATATCGACATTATGCCAACCATGCTGGAATGGATTGACCTTAGGATACCCACGCAGTGCGAAGGTCACTCCTTATTGTCGACGTTACAAGAAGGAAAAACTCCTGACGGATGGAGAGATGCAGCCCATTGGGAATTCGATTTTAGGAATGTGTCTTCAGGTGAAAGCCTAGAGAACTCGCTAGGCCTGACCCAGCATCAATGCGCGCTCAACGTCATACGCGATGAGCATTACAAGTACGTACACTTTACGAATCTCCCGCCATTGTTCTTCGATCTCAAAAAAGATCCCGGAGAATTCAAAAACCTGGCCGAAGATCCTGCCTACACATCTCTTGTACTTAAGTACACGCAAAAAATGCTGTCATGGCGAATGAATCATGATGAACAAACTCTTACCCACCTTGCCCTGACAGACGAAGGGATCGTCTCACGTGACGCCCCTAGGTATCGAGCAAAGTAATACGTAGGCGGCCACTAAAATTACTTTAATTCCGTTGATTTCAAGTTAAGAGGAATAGTTGCTTGTTTTTTCGAAGGGTTTAGGATAATTGTACCCAAGCGATTTGAGCAGAATAAACATATTTAGGAAAAACAATGAATATAAAAAAGACTCTAATATTTCTGATCAGCATTATCGGGTTCTCGATAGATGCAATAGCAGACAATCATAAATCGCCCGAGCAAAGACCAGTGGAACTTTGGGTTTGCTCATTCAATGATGGCAAATCTATGGACGATCTCGACGTCTGGTACCAAGATTTCAACAAATTTGCAGACAGCATGAAGAACAGTCAGGTCAGCTCATATATGTGGGTCCCATACTTTGTTAGCAATCTGGATAGAGCTGACGTAATACTTACGTTTGGATTTCCCTCACTAACCGCTATGGGACAAACCCAGGATGAATTTTTTGGCAGTGAAGACGGCAGCGCACTATTCCAAACATATCAAGAGATTTTGGATTGCAGTGGGCGTGAAATATGGCAGGCCAGTCAGAGGCGCAATATCAACTAAAGCCTAGAAAACCGAATTCATGGAAAACTAATCGTCAACAGCCATAGCCTGCGGTTTTGACAAAGTTAAACGAACAGGCAAATGGCGCATCATTGGGCTAAAAAATTCATTACCCCCGGGAGCTGGCACTCCTGCCGTTCTTAGGGAATATGATTTTGTTATTTCATATGCTTCAGCCAGCATGGATGAATGGTAAGGAACTATGAACTGCTCAAGGGGGACTGTATCAAACACCCCCTATTTAAGGCCCACATCTTATCTGATCACTCCATTCACTCGGCGTTTAGTCGCATTATGAAGTTCACTTTAGTTATCTCTAGCCGATTAAGGCAGCTGCAAACGATAAGCCCTCGCGGCCGTACCACTGAACACTGCTGTTTTTTCTGTCTCTGACAATCCCAGTTGGTTGGCTATCTTTTTAAAGAGGTTCCACAAAGTACAATAGGAAATACAATCTTTATCAACCGGAAAATTACTCTCAAACATGCATCGCTCCGGCCCAAAAGCTTCCAGCGCGTACTGGTAGCGAGACATAAGAATGTCGACGAACCTGTCAGAACCCCAAGGGGCATCGGTTTGATGCATATGATAAGGCGGCTCCCAATCACCAACGCGCATCTGTGCTCCTCCCAACTTTATGACAGCATTTGGACACGCGGCCACCGCATCGATCGCGCTTTTCCACGCCTCAATTTCATCAGCCCCAGCATTAGGATCGATTCTTCCACCTAAGTGATTGACGATTACCGTTATACTCGGAAACTTGTTTGCTAAGTCCGCAAGACGCGGCAGGCGGGTAAAATCAGGTGACCAGTTGTCGTAGCTTAGATCATACTTCTCAAGCAGCCCAAAACCAGCAAGGAAAGTCCCATTCAAATCTGATGGGAAGGCGCTGCGAATGCCACGAAAATTTGGACTTGCTTGAAGATGTGCGGTGAGTACGCCCTCAACATCGGCACCCAGCCTAAGATCTGCAGTAGAAAATATGCCTGTACAGAGCCTGGTCGGTCCATAAAGACCTGAACGACTCATGGCCGCGATTCCGTTCACAAATTCAGTCTCACCAATGCATCTCATTTCATCTGGACCGTCAGCCCGATAAAAAGCCCCACACTGCGCAAAAACTGTCTGCACAATATTATGACCACTAGCCGTAATATCCCGACTGATGTCTTCGCACAAATAGAGCTCCTGTCGAAAGCCCATCTGATTATTTTGCCGCAAGTCCCAAAGGTGGTGATGAGGATCGACGATGGGCAAATCTGGCTCGATCACTGATTCAGGAGTCTCCTTAGCAATCCAGCCCTCTATGTCAGCGTTTTCAGCAATACTCATCTGGTCTCCTCTACAATTCAAATATCAACACTTCTTGCACAAAAAATAACAAATAGTAGGGCCAAAGTATCGATATATTCTTTTCATGTTTGTCTGACCAAATAACTAATAAATAAAAGGTTCAAGACATCAAGCCTGACTAATTGCGCTTTTTAAGTTTAATATCGAAGATATTTCAAAAAAGCCTCGTGATCTCATGAGATTGACAAAGACTCTAACGAGTAACTTAACAAAAAACGGATTTTGCGTGGTTCCACATGTGCTAGACCCTCGCTCCATAAAAAATGCACGAAAAACGCTCGTTGAGGCAATCCAAAAGACCAGAAAAAGAGGATTTGCTACGCATATACCGGACTTAGACCCTAATGACCAAAACGTGAGGATCTTCAACCTATTAGATCTTGATCCTCTTTTTATGGAGTTAATCACACACTCGACGGCCCTGGACCTGGTTCGTTATCTGATTACCGAAGATTTCATTATCTCCAACTTTACTGCCAACATAGCAAGGCCTGGCAGTGGCTCTATGGCACTGCACTCAGACCTTTCGCTCGTACACCCACCGCCGTGGGGAGAACCTTGGGCCATAAACATAATATGGGTTTTAGAAGATGCACGAGAAGAAAACGGGGCCACTCGGTACCTCCCGGGTAGCCATAAACTGCTAGGACCCAGTGAGCTACCAGATAATGCACGAGACAAAACGCTCCCACTTGAAGCAAAGGCGGGAAGCATAATCGCAATGGATGGGCGCCTTTGGCATACCTCCGGTGAAAACAGAACTCTAAACGAAGAACGTAGTTTGCTTTTTGGTTATTACACGC
>CAZYHH010000298.1:0-3920 GCA_964647295.1 uncultured Pseudomonadales bacterium | reverse complement strand
GCACTTATCGGCACGAGTTCCGGGTCCAGAAGACCACTTCCTATTGAACCCTTTTGGGGTTTTGTTTGAAGAAGTGACGGCTTCTAGTCTAGTAAAAATTGATCTAAACGGTGAGGTCGTGCTAGATAACGGCTATCAAGTTAACGCGGCCGGCTTCACGATTCACTCAGCGATCCATGGTGCCAGAGAAGATGCGATGGCAGTCATGCATCTACATACTGATGCGGGAGTAGCAGTCTCATGCATGGAAGAAGGGTTGCTACCATTAAATCAGCACGCAATGTTTGTCTACCATGACGTCGCCTATCACGACTGGGAAGGTGTCGCGCTAAACCTTGATGAAAGAGAAAGGCTCGTAGAAGATATTGGAGACAAACATCTCATGATGTTACGCAATCACGGGACCCTCGCTGTTGGAGGTAGCATCGCTTCGTGCTTCATGCGACTGTACTATTTAGAACGGTCATGCGACATACAAGTCAAGGCAATGAACGGCAAGCTCAGCATGCCCAATCAAACGGCTGTTGAAATGATGCGAGAAACGTTTAGTAACCCCCAAGCTTGGGAGGGAATTGGAGCGACGTCATGGCCCGCAATGAGGAGACTCGCTGATAGATTGGACCCAAACTACAAGAATTAAAGCGAGCCCCCGGACTAGATTCGTATAACGTAACTAGTCCAAGAACGCCGCTATTTTGTCCAGAAAATTGTTTACAGAGTAGCCGGTCGAATGTTGATATCCAGATCATACCTGAGTGGGTCACTACAATTGATCACCTCATCGAATCCCGCCTGAATACTTTGTCCGCTTGCGGCGTAGGCAGCCATACCGGTGGCTTCGTCTTCCTCACTAGCCCAAGAGTTCAGCCATACAAAGTCATAGGTATTCGGTACGCCGTCGCTAGCCTTTGAAGATTCCGGTGCGAAATCTGGGGCAAAATACGCCCAGTTATATTCGGTCGCGCCATTTTCTGCTTCAAAGTTATCGAGCCAGGCACCATAAGCATCTATCGCAACAGGTCGTAAATCACTAGCTTCCTTGCCCTCGTTATAAGTGCAAAACTGATAACTCGCTATCCTCCCTTTACTATTCTCGTCACTCATCGCAACCGACGCAGGTCTCGGTTGATAAACATTGACTGCAAACAGCTCATCAGAGCCATCACCCGCACAAGTCTCAACCCCTGGGAATTTTTCCTGGAGCTTTTCTTCGATACCGGATTTCACATAGGCCGCCCAACCAGCATCACGTGCCGCCTTATCATCCCAAATCAGCCCGACAATTCGATCGAAGTTACTTTCATCGAATTTTGGAAAGAGACTAAAGTGACCAAAAGGAGGGACATCAGAGGCCTCTACCATCTGTCGCCAATACGCTTGCGAAGCTTCAAAACTCTCCTTTGAGTAATTAGACCCATTGTGGCACCACAAATATTCTTGATACCTGTCAGGCTCTCTAGGAGCTGACGTCTCAGCGGTAGCCGCATCCTCTTGAGGTCGCTCAGCGGGAGAGCATGCCAATAACAACCCCAATATCAGTAAATACAAAACATTATTTTTCATCTTATTATCCTTACTTAAATCTATCTCTCGTTTATGACCTGGTCTTAATATTTCTGCCATCCCAAATCTGCTCATCACTGCAGGTCGAAATCCCATTTGCAGCTTGCATCATATCTTGACCATATTGCGCTACCGCAGCGTTACCTTGGTCCATCTCAGCAGGGTCGCCCCATAAATTGACCCACAAGTAATCAAAAGTATCCGGTACGCCTTCATGGACCTCCACTTCTTCATCATCAAAGTCTGGAACATTAATTAACAGACCGTAACTTGAAGACGGATTTTCTGAATCATATCGTCCCAGGAATTCAGCCCATGGACCTCGCACAAAGGTGCGCAAGTCCTCAACCCCTTTATCTTCATTAAAGTTGCAGAATTGATAACCAACCTTGAACGCTTCGGAGAGTTTTGCTTCGCGGATCCGGTAAGAACTCGTTGGATACACGTTCTTCCAACCCTCTCCACCACAAGTTTCGACTCCGGGGTAAGCTTCGTTTAATTTCTCTTCGATATCTGAAGTTAAGTACGCCTCCCATCCCGCATCTCTGGCCTCTTTACTTTCCCAAAAAAGAACTGATGTGTGATCAAAATTCTCCGAAGACCATCCGCTCGGAGTTATCTCTGCAGAACCCAAATTCGTCATACCAAGCGCATTAACCGCCTCAACCCACATAGCGTTTCGTGCATCACCAGATTCTTTTGAATAGTTTTCACCTTTTGAACACCATAAATATTCGGTATAACCAGTTGGTTCGGGAACCTCTTCACTCGCCATATCGGAACTCGACGAAACGGCATCTTCCTCAACGGGTCTCTCGGCAGGAGAGCAAGCGATAAGACCTAGCGAAAGCAGTAAAATAAACATTCTAAACATGTTGATTACCTTTTATTTTTATTGAAAAACTGTCGATAAGTATTTCGACAACATACGAATCGTAACAAATATGTTCTACCGATTTATCGGAGTATCTTCAACTAAATTTATGTCACAAGAACAACGATTTTCGACTCTCGGATCACTCATTTTCTGCTAGTCGATCTTCAGCTTGGCTGACCGCAGCGATAATACCGATATGACAAAAACCATCTAACTGAACATCCTCAGCATCTTCTGCTAGACGCGCAAGTACGTACATACAAACCTGATGACTCTCTTCTTTGAAATTGTCATTCAGGAAAATAACGATTCGGTCTCTTTGACTCCACCCCACAAGAAAGACGATCGTCAAAAAGACCACAACAATTAGAAACTTAATCAAAACCGATTTAATCATATCGAGAAAGGCCACGACCCGGCCCGCTAGAACTTAAGTACTTAATCATCCTCTAAAATATCTAATACAACAAAGTAAATTACTCACCGTCTTACAACGCTATCTCGGTCACCAGCATTTAAAATGATGTAAGCTAGAGCAAAACATATCGGACTTAAAGCATGAGCGACCTTTTCGATTATCAGACTTCAGGATTCGCTGTTCGCGAATCCATCAAACAAGCTCACCGGAGCAGCTGGGACTTAATCGCTAAGCCAGGAAGTTTTTGGACAGGCGAAGAAAGAGTACAAATTGCAGAACAAGCCAGGTCTGCCAGACTCCAAAGATCAGAGTTACCATTTAACCGAAACTATCCTCATTCGAATCTGCCTGATGGAGCTCTCGAAGTGGCGCGCACTATTGCCGCGGATACTAAAAAAATAAATCCGGAATGGGCAAACGAACAGATAGCCTTAATTGAAAGTGGACCGTATGTAGAGATTTCTTCGATAGTCGTCACAATTACTGCGATTGACGCCTTCTCTGAAGCTATAGGGAGAGAGCACGAGGCATTGCCTTCGCCTCAAGCAGGTCAAACCACAGGAGAACATAACCCCAGTGTCGCCGACATTGGAGGCTATGTTCCTATGATGGAACCTTGGAAAGGACCCAATGTAGCGAGAGCTTTGAGCTTAGTCCCAGCAGCCAACGCGCTATTCATGTCTAACGTTCAACAGATGTACGCGAGTAACGGCGGAGGATTTTCTGACATGGTCTGGGATGGGCCGTTATCCAGACCGCAAGCGGAACTACTTGCCGCCCGAGTCTCATCAGTTAACGAGTGCTTTTACTGAACCACTTCGCATGTGATGCTGCTTCGTGAAAGCAGCCAGGCAATATCCCAGGAAGTTGAGCTAGATTCTACAATTGGCGGAAAAGGCGCAGAATTGATTCCCGCAGGAAAGGAATTAGTCGCCTTTGGGGAAGCCGTAACGAAAGGTGGTGATGGTCTTGATTCAGCAAGAGAAACTCTACGAGCTCTTCTGGAAGAAGAGGCGTTTATAGAAGCCGCAGCTATCGCAGCAATATTTAATGGTCTAGTTC
>CAZYHH010000297.1:0-3924 GCA_964647295.1 uncultured Pseudomonadales bacterium | reverse complement strand
TTTAGGAATTATTTGATCAGTATCTACATTAACCCGGTCCAATGGCGCGACCGATCCTGTATGGGTTTCAAAAGATTCCATTACAGAAAATCCCTCACATCGACAAAGCTCCCTTGAACCGACGCTGCCGCTGCCATGGCAGGACTTACTAGGTGGGTTCGTCCTCCATATCCCTGCCGACCCTCAAAATTTCGATTAGAAGTTGAGGCACAATGTTCCTTTTCTCCCAGTTGATCAGGATTCATACCCAAGCACATCGAACAACCTGCATCACGCCACTGAAAGCCAGCACTCACAAAAATTTCCGCCAGTCCTTCTTCTTCAGCCTGCTGCTTAACCAAGCCCGAACCAGGAACAACCAGAGCCTCTTTAATGTTTTTTGATATCTTTCGGCCCTTCAACACGTCAGCCGCGGCGCGCAAATCTTCGATACGCGCATTTGTACAGGATCCAATAAATATGCGGTCCAGCGAAATCTCCGTAATTGGCTGATCTGGATTCAGCCCCATATAATCAAGAGATAACTTAGTGGCCTCACTTTTGACAGGATCTGAAATATAGTCCGGATTTGGTATGGCTCCTTCTACGGGCAAGACCATTTCAGGTGAAGTCCCCCAACTTACTTGAGGACTTATCTCTGACGCATCTATTTCTATTTTGGAGTCGAAGACAGCTCCTTCATCAGTCACCAATGTCTCCCAATATGCAGCTGCCTCATCCCAAAGTATGCCCTTCGGAGCAAAGGGTCTGCCATTAACATAATCCAAAGTGATCTCGTCAACGGCAACCATCCCTGCTCTGGCACCAGCCTCTATAGCCATATTGCAAAGGGTCATACGTGATTCCATTGTTAGCGAACGCACCGCACTACCGTTAAACTCAATGGTATGCCCCGTTGCGCCAGCTGTTCCTAGCTTACCAATGACAGCCAAGATCAGATCTTTCGCAAATACACCCTCAGTGAGTCCTCCGCCTAAAGAGACATCAAAATTCTTAGCCTTTCGCTGAACAAGGCACTGAGTAGCCATCACATGCTCTACTTCGGATGTACCGATGCCTTGAGCCAACGCGCCAAATGCGCCATGAGTAGACGTATGCGAATCTCCGCAAACGATCGTCATACCTGGCAGAGTTGCGCCTTGCTCAGGACCTACCACATGCACTATTCCTTGACGCCGATCCAAAATATCGAATTGCTCTACATCAAAACGGACACAATTTTCATTCAATGTAGTAACTTGTTCCAAAGCGATTGGGTCCGAAATTCCTTTAAGTCCGAGACCACGATTATCGGTAGGGACATTATGGTCAGGTGTCGCTAAATTTGCGTCCTTTCGCCAAAGCTTTCGTTTAGCTATGGACAGCCCTTCAAAGGCCTGTGGAGAAGTCACTTCGTGCAATAATTGAAGATCAATATAAATGAGACTATTTCCATCTGATCGCTCTCCAACGATATGGGCATCCCAGATTTTGTCATATAAAGTTCGATTCACTTAGTTTCACCTGCCAATCGCACGCAGAAGTCTAGGGGTATCCCAACAATTACTCAAATAGCTTTGATTTAACAGGACAAAGAAAAAAAGCGCCGCCCAATATTTAAGCAACAAAGCCAGTCTGGCCCCGAAATCGAAGATACTGATCCATTAAGATAATCGCCATCATCGATTCGGCTATCGGCGTAGCCCGAATTCCAACACAAGGATCGTGTCGTCCTTTTGTCACTACCTCAACCTCAGTTCCATGTATATCGATAGATCGTCCAGGAACGGTAATGCTACTCGTTGGCTTCAGCGCTAGCTTAGCCACTACATCTTGGCCCGAGGAAATTCCACCTAATATGCCCCCCGAATGATTGGAAACGAAACCTTCTTTTGTCATTTCGTCACGGTGCTCACTGCCTTTTTGCCTGATGACATCCACTCCATCACCTATCTCTACTGCTTTTACCGCGTTGATTCCCATAAAGGCACCTGCCAGTTCCGAATCTAGCTTACCAAAAACAGGCTCACCCAAACCAACTGGGACGCCATTGGCGACAACCGTAATCTGAGCCCCAATGGAATCACCTTTTTTTCGTGTGCCATCAATCAACTTGGAGATACTCTCGACACTATCGGGATCAGCAGAGAAAAAAGGGTTTTGATCAATAAAATCTCGATCTACAAAAGGAATATCGATGTCTCCAATCGCTGACAAAAACCCGTAGATCGATAATCCTAACTGCTGGCTAAGAAATTTCTTAGCTATTGCTCCCGCCGCTACCCTCATAGACGTCTCTCGTGCAGAAGAGCGACCACCGCCTCGATAATCTCGGATTCCATACTTCCGTTGATAGGTAAAATCAGCATGTGCCGGACGAAAAACATCTTTCAACTGTTCATAATCTTTGCTCTTCTGATCTTCATTTTGAATAAGCAATCCTATAGAGGTTCCAGTAGTCTTGCCTTCAAACACGCCCGACAGAATTTGTATCTGATCTTTTTCTTTTCGTTGAGTCGTATACTTTGATTGTCCTGGCCTGCGTCGATCTAAATCTACTTGAATTTCGTTCTCCGAAATCTCTATACCCGGCGGACAACCGTCGATGATCGCACCCAACGCCACCCCATGACTTTCTCCGAAGGTAGTCACCGTAAAAAGCTGTCCAATTGTATTACCGGCCATGAGTCTTTACCCGACTAAATCATTATGCTTACGGAACTATTATAAACGCTTATCATCGATTCTACGAAGCGGCCATCAAGGACTTCTTTTCTAACAAAAACACCCCCTCACCGGAGTGCGGCATATCCAACATAAGAGGCAAGAACTTTTTAAACCTCGCATTAAAGGCGGGCGCGCTTCCTCCAGCCTCACAAACCAAAACCCCAGTCTCCGTTAATAACGCTTCAGCCTGCCCGACAATCTTGCTCAATACATCTATGCCATCAACCCCACCATCTAGCCCATAGGCTGGTTCTTTTTTGAATTCTTCTGCCAAAGCCCCCATATCGATACGATCTACGTAAGGAGGATTACACAAAATCAAATCGAATTTGCCTAAGTCGTCCGGGAGCCCATTCATCACATCAGCTTTCACCAGGCTTACTCGATCTTTCACCTTATGGAAATCAATATTTTCAGCAGCTAAATCAATGGCGATCAAATCATTGTCCACTAGGACCACCTCAGCCGAAGCATAATGGTGGGCTGCAAGAATTCCTAAACAACCAGATCCCGCACACAAATCCAATACCCTGAGCACCTCATGATTTTCCCAGGGTCGAAGGTAGCCTTCCAGCATCAACGGACCAATTGGCGACCTTGGTATAACGACCCCTTCCCTCACAATAAAGCGATACCCTGAGTATTGGCAAAATCCGAGCAAATAGGCCAGGGGAACCCGTTCTTTGATCCGCCTTTGAGCGCACTCTAAAACGTTCTTTACAATCGCACCAGAGACACTAAGTTGAAGAGATGACTCATTGTCAGGAAGGTTAGCAACGCTCGTGACTAGATAGACAGCCTCATCCCACGCATTATCAGTCCCATGCCCGTATGCAATAGGGGAAGCAAGAAACATCTCATGCACTTTCTCAATTAACGAAATGCAGGTATCGGCCAAAAGTTAGGTTCCGCCCACCCAATATGAAGGTTCGGCAAATTCCACATCACTTTCTTCCATCCTTTCCATTAATGCTCTAAAAATAAGCGAAGTTTCCTCGTTCGAAAATAATATCTGGTAAAGCCCAGAGGCTAGCGGCATATATACGCCTAACTCCTGACTTTTGTGATAGACCTGAGCTAAGGTATTAGCTCCTTCAGCCAACTTACCTAACTCATTAGAAGCGCCTTCAAAAGTCATCCCTTTGGCAATTTTAAACCCCAGCTGATAATTTCGGCTAAGCGGCGAAGTACAGGTCACCAACAAATCGCCTACCCCAG
>CAZYHH010000296.1:0-3954 GCA_964647295.1 uncultured Pseudomonadales bacterium | reverse complement strand
TATGTATCCAGCGGAGAAGACGCCTTTGCCTCAGTAGAATTTATCATGCGTGACGTCGAATGGGGTTGGCTGATGCGTTACCTGCATTCAACTGGTGCTTCTTTCTTTTTCATCGTAGTTTATTTACATATGTATAGAGCACTAATGTACGGCTCGTACCGAGGACCGAGAGAATTACTTTGGTTAATTGGTATGGTGATATTCGTCGTGTTGATGGCAGAAGGATTCGCCGGTTATCTGTTACCTTGGGGTAATATGTCATATTGGGGCGCGCAGGTGATCTTGTCACTAGCTGGCGCGATACCGATCGTTGGAGAAGATATCTTGATCTGGGTAAGAGGTGACTACCTTATCTCAGGGGCGACCTTGAGCAGGATGTTTGCAATACATGTCATTCTCATTCCCTTGCTTCTTGCGGTACTGGTCTTTGTTCACTTTGTGGCATTGCATCACGTAGGGTCAAATAACCCTGATGGGATTGAAATCAAAAAGAATAAAGATAAAGAAGGCATACCCCTTGATAGCGTGCCTTTCCACCCTTATTACACGGTCCATGATATCCATGCCACTGTAATTTTCTTATTTGTATTTTGTGCGGTTGTCTTTTTTGCTCCGGAGATGGGAGGGTTTTTTCTGGAAAAACCAAATTTTATTGAAGCAAATCCTCTTATTACGCCAGAACATATAGCGCCTGTCTGGTATTACACGCCGTATTATTCAATGTTAAGAGCGGTTACTTATCCGTTTTTGGGCATTGATGCAAAGCTTTGGGGGTTGATTGTTATGGCAGGTGCTATAGTGATACCTGCTGCTCTGCCATGGTTGGATAAAAGCCCAGTTAAATCTATGCGATACAAGGGTACTATCTCGAAGGTTATGTTGGCTTTGCTCGTCGTGAGTTTTGTTGTTTTAGGGTATTTAGGTGTGAAGTCACCAACACCTGAAAGAACGCTTGTAGCACAGATAGGAACACTGTTTTATTTCGCCTATTTTGTGTTAATGCCATGGTATACCAGGGTAGAGAAGACCAAGCCCGAACCGGAGAGGGTGACTACATGAAAACCCTTCTAAGAACATATTTTTTCTTCTGTATAAGCTCTTTTTTCTGCAGTTATGGATTTTCGGCTTCTGAGATAAATTGGGAGATGGAGGCATTTGAACCAAATTTAAACAATGTCCCTTCTCTTCAAAATGGGTTCAAGGTTTATGTGAATTATTGTTTGGGCTGCCACAGCCTAAAATATCAAAGATATGAAAGGACTGCCGATGATCTTATGATCCCTCATGATTTATTAGAGGCCCATCTGATATTTACTGATCAGAAAAAGGGGGGCTTGATAACAACTGCAATGGATCCAATCAAAGCTAAGGCTTGGTTTGGGGCACCTCCACCAGATTTAACCATGGTTGCAAGAGCCAGGGATAGTGAATGGGTATATAATTATTTGAAGACCTTTTATGTAGATGATACGAGACCTTTTGGTGTAAATAACAAGGTATTCGAGAATGTTGGCATGCCAAATGTTCTTAGGGAATTGCAAGGTATTCAGCGACTAAATTGTGCGCCGGGGGTTAAAGACTGTAGAGAATTGTCAGTAGACTCAGGTACAGGAAAGTACACGGAGTCTCAATTTGATGCGATCGTTTATGACTTGACTAATTTTTTGCATTATGTGGGCGATCCTTCGCAACAGGAGCGCCGCAGTTTAGGAAAATGGGTCCTGGCATTTTTAGCATTCTTGGGGATTTTCACTTATTTCTTAAATCGAGAATATTGGAAAGACATACACTAAGCCGGTTGTGCTTTTAATTTTTCTTAACTTTATATTGGAAAGCAGATGAGTTTAGTTACTAAACGTTCTTCAATGACTTTATTTTCAAAAACGACTGATCATTATTCACATAGAGTCAGAATGGTCTTGGCAGAAAAAGGTGTGACTTTTGATGTTATTGACATAGATGCAAATAAACGTAACGAAGATTTAGCCGAAGTTAATCCTTATCACTCTGTTCCGACTCTGGTCGATAGGGAGCTCGTGTTGTATGAGGCCAATGTCATTATGGAGTATCTTGATGAGCGATTTCCTCATCCTCCTTTGCTCCCGGTTTACCCGGTCCAGCGAGCGCTTTCTAGACTCTGGATTACTAGAGTGGAGAATGAGTGGAGCTCAAAGCTGGACGTTTTAATGGCGGGTAAGGGTCGCGAAGCTGCAATTTCGAAGGCGAAAAAAGATCTTCGAGAAAGTATAATTACTATTTCGCCAATTTTTGGTGAAAAGCCCTTTTTTATGAACGATGAATTCTCGCTGGTTGATTGTTGCGTTGCACCTCTACTTTGGCGTTTAAAAAGGGTCGGCATATCGTTGCCAGAAAAGTCTACTAAGCCGCTACATAAATATATGGAACGGGTATTTGAACGTGAGGCGTTCCAGGCGAGCCTAACTGAAGATGAGCTTGAGATGAATGAATGACTCCTCAGAGACCCTACCTATTAAGGGCGATCTATGAATGGATCGTCGACAATGGAGAGATTCCTTATATTTTAGTAGATCCGTTTATTGATGGGGTTTTAGTACCGGGTTCTGCAATAAGTAATGATAAAGTAGTCTTAAATATATCCCCTGTAGCAGTGCCAAATTTGGATTTAGGTATGGAAGCGGTAGTTTTTTCTTGTCGCTTTAACGGAGTCGAACGTGATGTTTACTTGCCCATAAAAAGCATTCTTTCGATTTATTCTAGAGAGTCTGGTCGGGGTTTGGAGTTTGATGATTCTGAATATTCTGTTGATGGTCCGGAACCTAGCGAAAAAAAGGCAAAACCAAAACTCGAATTAGTTTAATTCGTTAAATAATTTGATAATTTTTCTGACGCCGTAGACAGATTTTACTGTCGAGGTGATGCTATCTGAATCTTTTTGATCTATTAACCCCATAAGATAGACAGTGCCATCTTCCGTCAGCACTTTGATTTTGTACTTCGAACTGTTGTTTCTTGATGATAGCCCCGAAGCGAATAGTCTTGTTTTGACTTTCGTTGTTATAAACGTGTCATTGGCTCGGGCTAGCATTGTTGTTGGAGGAGCAATTTGTAGGTAATTGTGTATTTTGGTATTACCAATATTCTTTAATTTTTTTAACTCCCTAGCTGCTTTTTCTTTTAGTTCTGCAGATGGCACTTGGCCAACAACTAATATGTTTCCATTAAATACTTCGACAACAATATGAGAGCCTTTGAATTTCTCATCGGATTTTCGGATCTTCCGTTCAGCGACACCTAAGTCCAATACTAAGTCATCGATGTAGGTGCCAGGCGTTCTGTTCTTTGACACTTGAGCCATATTGGTGCATGAAGTTAGGAATGTGGCGATTATCAATAGAACAGATATACCTATCAATGGGCTATGAAAGTTTTGAATGCTTCGAGATGTAAGGTTTGATCTAAAGAAAAATAGATAATCGTTAATTTTAGGCCATAGTTGAGTGTCAACTAGCGCTACTTTTTTATTGACCGAATCACAGCTACGATTCTTCATTTGTGTATCCTAATTTTTTGTTAAGTGGAATTTTCTCTTAAAAGTATTCTGTTCTGTTAGTCCGAGCATACCTGTGTGTCCAGGAAAAATTGGTTTGGGTGTCGCTTTGGCTACTGGGAGTATTTGAGCTAGTTTATACGCATCTAAACCTAGTGCGAATAATTCCTGGCTTAATCTATTTCTAAGGCTAAATTTGTTTTTTAAGCTCAGTATTCTTTCTGTTTTTTGAACTATAAAAGGGAATTCGATACTTTTCGTTGATAAAGAATCAAACGTCAAGTCATGTAGCGCGCTCTGTGAGGTCGCGTATACGGGCATTGAGTCTAAATAATGAAATTTAAGGATTGGCTCAAGAGATGAAGACTCAAGTTTCGAAACAAAAACGACTATGGCATCAATATCCTTTCTACTTCTTGGCAGAA
>CAZYHH010000295.1:0-3987 GCA_964647295.1 uncultured Pseudomonadales bacterium | reverse complement strand
GACCACGGAGAACAGATCTTTGGTGGACCCCCAGGTAGTCCTGACGAAGATGGAGATCGATTTGTAGAATTTTGGAACTTGGTTTTTCCCCAATACGACCTTTCTGCGGATGGTAGCTTGTCTGATTTACCTCAATTTGGGGTAGATACCGGAATGGGGTTGGAAAGAGCTGCAGCGATCATGCAGGGTGTGAAAAGTAATTATGAAATAGATCTTTTTTCTAGTCTCATGACGGCAGCGGGTAAGTATGCGGGCCTCAATGATCGTCAGGAGATTTTGTCAGCACCTTCTTTGAGGGTGATCGCAGATCACATACGATCGAGCGTGTTTCTCATTGCCGATGGTGTTGTACCTGGTAACGATGGTGCTTCTTACGTATTGCGAAGAATTATAAGGAGAGGATTACGTCACGGTTATAAATTAGATATAAATGAGCCTTTTTTTCATCAGTTAGCCGAGGTGGTGATTGAAGAGATGGGATCGGCGTACCCTACAATCTTAGAAAAAAGAGATAACGTGGCCGTGATTTTGGCGCAAGAAGAAGAGCGATTTAGTGAGACGCTAAGACAGGGAATGGAACTATTAAAAAAAGAGGTCGAAAAAGTTCCGGGAGATCAATTGCCAGGAGACGTAGCTTTTAAGCTTTATGACACATACGGCTTCCCGGTTGATCTGACAGCCGATGTGATACGCGAGCGAGAGATGCAGATCGATATGCAGGAATTTGAAACCTGTATGGAAGAACAACGACAAAGAGGTCGCGCAGTCTCATCTTTCACATCAACGCTGGGTCAGAAGGTTACCATCAAAGAAGCTGTTGATTTTAACGGCTACGAAAATACGAACGCGAAGACGGAGGTCCTTTCAATCTTTGATTTAGAAGGCAATGAGGTTGAGATTTTGGAAGAGGAACATAAGGGTATTGTCGTGCTTAAAACGACGCCATTTTATGCGGAGTCTGGTGGTCAGATTGGAGACAGCGGTGTCGTCAAATCATCAGACGGTTTATTTGAAGTTTCAGATACACAGCTCAGCGGAGACCAGCATTTGCACATAGGGCACATGCAGAGTGGTTCTATTAAGGTGTCCGACAAGGTGACAGCGGATATCGATGACGTTAAACGCAAAATGGTGAGGTCTAATCATTCTGCGACGCATTTAATGCACGCAGCTCTTAGGAAGACTTTAGGTCCTCACGTCGAGCAGAAAGGATCAATGGTGAGTGAAGAAAAATTGCGATTTGATTTTTCGCACAATGAAGCCATTACGAGAGATGAGATAGATCTCATCGAGGAGAGGGTTAACTCAGAAATCATGCAAAACACAGAGGTACTGACAGAAATGATGCCGCCTGAACAGGCTGTTGATAGAGGCGCCATGGCGTTATTTGGAGAAAAATACGGAGACCTCGCCCGTGTTCTTTCGATGGGCAACGGTTATTCGGTAGAGCTTTGTGGTGGAACCCATGTTCAGAGAACTGGCGACATTGGAATTTTTAAGGTCGTCAATGAAACTGGAATATCAGCCGGTACTCGTCGTATAGAGGCCGTTACCGGTATAGCGGCTATTAAGGAAATTCGTCTCAACGAAAGTTATCTTGAGAAGAGTGTTCAAATAACGAAAACACCAAAACAGGAGCTTGCTTCGCGAATATCTCAGCTAATTTCTGATGTAAAAGCAAAAGACAAAGAGATTGAAGTTCTAAATGGGAAGATGATAGCCGGAGAAAGTTCAGGTTTGACGGATCAAATTGTTGATGTCGCCGGAATACCTTTTTTGGCTAGCGTGATAACTGGTGATAACAAGGCCATGATGAAGACACTGGATGATCTTAGGTCAAAATTTTCTGGGTCAATAATCGTTTTAGCCCAAGAAGGGCAGGGGAAGATTTCTCTGGTTGTTGGAATAGATGGTGGTTTGTCAAAAAGTATCTCTGCAGGAGACTTGCTGGTACAAATCGGTACCATTGTCGGAGTAAAGGGGGGCGGACCTCCTCATTTAGCGAGAGGTGGAGGAGCAGGAGATCTGACCAGGTTTGATGATGCGATTGATCAAGCGAAAAAGTGGATAGAAGAACAAGTTCTATAAAATGGCGCTAATTGTTCAAAAATATGGTGGTACGAGTGTTGGCGATCTGGAGAAGATTCAAGGTGTTGCCGACCGAATAGTTAAATATGTTAAAAGAGGCGATCGAGTAGTTGCGGTCGCTTCTGCGATGTCGGGTGAGACGAACAAGCTTGTAGCCCTAGGTAATGAGATCTCAAACGGCAAGCCTGATCAGCGAGAAATGGATTCGTTGACGGCGTCAGGTGAGCAGGTCAGCACGGCTTTATTGGCGATGGCTTTAAAAAAATCGGGCGTGGATGCCATATCTCTATTGGGAGATCAGATCCAGATACAGACTGACTCGATGCATGGCAAGGCTCGAATTCAAAATATAGAGACGAACCGTCTAACGGAAATTATTGATTCAGGAGTTGTGCCTGTTATCGCAGGTTTTCAAGGCATGGATCGTCATAACAATATCACAACGCTAGGTAGGGGAGGGTCAGATACCTCAGCAGTTGCGGTTGCGGCAGCGATAGAAGCCGATGAGTGTCAAATTTGTACAGATGTCGATGGTGTGTACACGGCTGACCCAAGATTAGTCGAGAATGCTCGTCGTTTAGAGCAAGTTAGTTTCGAGGAAATGTTGGAACTGGCGAGCCTAGGTTCAAAGGTTCTTCACCCGCGTTCTGTCGAGTTCGCGGGTCGATATAAGGTTCCTCTGAGAGTGATGTCTACTTTTTCGGATGGTCAAGGCACCTTGATAACAATGGAGAATGAATCGATGGAACAACTATTGGTTTCTGGGATAGCCCATTCAAAGGATGAGGCTAAAATCACCGTCTCTGGAGTTCCAGACATTCCAGGAATAGCTTCTAAGATACTAGGTCCTATTGGTGAACAGAACATTGAGGTCGACATGATTGTCCAGAACACTGGTGTCGATGGTCTGACAGATTTCACGTTTACAGTTAAGCGACCCGATTTTGAATCGGCGATGAAAGCACTGGGCCCTGCCTCAAAAGAAATAAAAGTCAGAGAGTTGACTGGTGATAATGAGATTGCAAAAATCTCGATAGTCGGAGTAGGGATGCGTTCTCACGCCGGCGTTGCGACTCGAATGTTTGATTGCCTGGCTTCGGAGAATATTAACATCCAAATGATTTCTACATCAGAGATCAAAATATCTGTGGTCGTAGCTGAGAGATATATGGAGTTGGCGCTGAGGGCATTGCACTCAGAGTTTGAGTTAGATACGCAGGGCTAACTCGATGTGGATGCTTGATGGATTTTTACAGATGGCGGCGGGTTATCCTCCACATCATCGGATGTGACTGCTTTAAGGGCTTGTTCTGCGTCTTTTTCCGTGAATTCACTAGTGGTCACGCAAAATTCCACCATGATCTCGTTTGGGTCATTGACATAAATAGAAGTACACCAGCCGTGATTGATTTCAGTTACATCGATTCCATAACTGTTAATCTGATTAACAGTGGTTTTTAGTTCATCAAGATTATCTAAGCTAAAAGCAATGTGGTTGGACCAAATAGGCAGACCCAGGCCCTTTGATATACTGGTTGGGTGATTGGCATCCAGCGATTCATCATGGATTTCCCAAATTGCCAGCATTTCACCATTACCGGTATCGTAAAAAAAGTGTTTTGCCCAACTGTGTTTGTTGGGAATGGCCTTTTCCACACGTACCAGGTTAAAACCCATGATTCGTGAGTAAAACTTGTGGGTTGCTTTCATGTCTTTGGTAGTAATTGCAACGTGATGGAAGGGCATTTGATTTTCTCTAGAGACCTGACATTCCTATGTACATTAGCTCAGTAATCGCTGCAAGAGAAGAAGTTTAGATGTAAAATGGGCGGGACCTTGGAGAAGTGGCCGAGTGGCTGAAGGCGCTCCCCTGCTAAGGGAGTATAGGTAACCCCTATC
>CAZYHH010000294.1:0-3997 GCA_964647295.1 uncultured Pseudomonadales bacterium | reverse complement strand
GACTTGGTCCAGGAAGACAAAAATTTGTATTCCCGGTATCCCAAGTGATTTGGCTCGCGGAACGTCCGTATGCCAGATGTTGGAGGGGATTTCCCAGTTTGTGCATTGGCCGCCCATCATTTTCTGGTATGGAAGCGTTAGAAGAATTTGGTGGTGCGGCGGCGATTTGACCAACGCTCTGTGGTCTACTAATTCGTTAAGTTTTTCTATGAGTTCCTGGGGAATTAGCGGCCCCATAATGTTTTTGTTTTTTGACAGGTTCTTAACCTTTGCGGATTTGGCATTCCCCTGTTGATTTGAGCTTTCAGTTTCCGAGAGCTTTTGAAGGATTCGGTCCCTGATCGGCGCTACGACAGAGTCTTCGATTCGGTAGTCCAAACGTGTCAACCCTTTTTCTTCGAGCTCCTGGAGTTCTCTGTTCATTAGTGGCCTGGTTTAGCCATGTTTTTGAGTCATTCTCGTTCAACTCCTGAAAAACACGTTTTCCTCAAGTGGAGCTCTGACCGTCCGAGCGTTGTTGGCCGGTATCGATGTATCTTCATAACCGAAACTGATGCCGAACAGGATCTTAAACTCTTCATCAATGCCGAAGGTCTCTCGAACCAAGTCCGGGTAGTGCCCCATCGTCCCCTGAGCGCAGCTTGCCAGGCCATGGGCTGTCATTGACAGCATTAACGTTTGCGCATACATACCCACGTCTGCCGCAGAATTCATACTGAATTGCTCGTGCATACCCAGGAACACGACGTGCGGCGCATCAAACATCTCAAAGTTTCTAAAAGCTGCTCTTCCTCTGCCTGCTTTGTCTTCCCATTCAATTCCCATGGCATCGTACAATACTTTCGCGCACCCACGCTGTCTCGCTTTCCAGGGATCCGAAAGACGGCCCTTACTTTTGTAGTCTTGATTGGAAGGCACTTTTTCCTTGGAACGTCTAATGAACTCGTCTCTCAGATTTTCCAATATCTTGTCGGACGCCACATAGACTTGCCAAGGCTGCTGATTCGTTCCGGACGGCGACCACTGCGCGAGTTCAAAGACCTCATTTAATGTTTTCTGTGGAACGGGATCTGGCAGAAACCCTCTAACTGAATGACGATTTAAGACCGCATCTTTTAACGATAAATTCATAATCACTTCTTTAGTTTAATTTTTTAGCTGAGAATATTCTCAAACAATTGAATAAGCATGACGTCCAATCTTAGATTGGCCTCTCACCTTTGATGGTTACCCGGTGCATATGTCGCCGCTCGCCAGGATAATCGTTGAGCGCATTGTGAAAAACGCAACGGTTGTCCCACATCGCTAAAGTCCCTTTTTCCCATTTGAATTGCGTAACATATTTTTCTTGAGTTAGGTGCTTGGTTAAAAAGGAAAAAATGGAGTGACTTTCCTCGTGGTTCCACCCTTTAATCCTATGAGTATGGGGCTTGCTGCAGTAGATGCTCTTGTTTCCGGTTTCTCCGTGAGTTCGCATCAGTGGGTGCTCGACTTCACTTTCGGCGAATTCTTCGTTCCCCCCATATGATGGCCCCAGTTCTTTTTTCATAGCTTTGGTATCGTATCCGCCACCAGATCCGTGAACCATCTTGGGCGTATAGACGCCCATCATCGTATCAAAGGTTTTTTTCATGCCGTCACTGAGGTCTTGGTAGGCGGCCGTCGCATTGGCAAATAGTGTATCGCCACCTGATTTAGGCACCTCAATTGCGTACAGCAAAGTCGCTTTAGGAGGGATCTCTTTGTAAGAGGAGTCCGTGTGCCATGCCCCCCCAAAATTAATCTTGGTTTCTGGTTCCTTGATTATTGGAATTACGTTTGGGTGCGATTCGACAGATTTCATAAATGGGTAAGTGTCGAGTTCGCCGAATAATTCGCCAAAGGCCGCTTGCTGAGGAGGGGTTAGATCTTGATCTCTAAAAAAGACGATGTGATGTCTGAGCCAGGCTTGATGAATCTCTTCCAAGATCTCTTTTTCTAAGTCTTGACTTAAGTCCACTCCAGATATCACCGCGCCAACCGGCCCGACGCTGCAATCCACTTCAATTCTCTTCTGCATGGATATTTCCCCTCTTTGCAATTCCTGCGCGGTACTGATAATACTTCACTATCAGTTGGGGCGTAAACCGAGGGAGTCAGTAAATGGGACAGAAAAAAGTGGTCGTGTTTAACGGAGACGATGCCTCTCCAGAAGTGATGATCCCAACCGTCGAGATACTAAAGAGTCTGGATTTGTCTATCGAGTTCGATTACCCCTTAATTGGTCAGGAAGCGATTCAGGCGACTGGAGAGAATTTCCCCGCCGCAACGCGCGGGGCGATAGATGAGGCAGACGCAACCTTTTTCGGTTCAACCAGTGGACAAAGCACCGCAGCCCTTTTCTATTTGCGGTGGGGTAAGCAGACTTTCGCAAATGTGCGTCCCTGTGAGTGGATGCCCGGTTTTCGTTCGCCATTGGCAAATCCCGAAGGAATAGATTTTGTTGTTATTAGAGAAAATCTAGAAGATCTCTACCTTGGGCTCGAGGGGGATATCGAGGATTTACACGCGCTTAATTTTTATTCAAAACACGCCCGGAGCAATCTCACAGATTTGGGTCCCGGACGCTATGCGATCAAGGCGATTACGGAAAAAGGCTCTGAGCGAGTGATTCGACATGCCTTTGAGCTAGCCACTAAGCGAGCGGGAAAACGAAAAGTCACTTTGACGTCTAAATACAATATGCTGAGCCATTCTGATGGTCTGTTTAGAGAAATTGGTCTGTCCCTCGCGAAAGAATACCCAAGTATTGAATTTGAAACGTTCATAATCGACGACTTCCTGTGTCGAATGATTACTGATCCGGGTGTGCTCGATGTAGTCGTTATGCCGAACTTGTATGGGGACATTATGTCCGATGGTGCCGCGGGGCTAATTGGTGGCTTGGGACTTGCGCCTTCCGGTTGTTATGGCGATGACTATGCCTACTTCGAATCCGCCCATGGTACTGCGCCAGACATTGCCGGCCAAAACGCGATCAACCCAACAGCCACCATTCTTTCCGCTTGTATGATGCTGGAGTACCTCGATTTGGAAGTGCCAGCGAAAACGCTTAAAGACGCACTTGCGATGATTTATGAAGAAGGAACTTTCCTTACGCGAGATCAAGGAGGGACGGCGTCTACCACTCAATTTTGTGATGCTCTGAAAAATCATCTATGAGTATTGATCTAGGGCATGTCCAATCGTTCAACTGCGTTTGGCTTGTCAATTTCATCGGGTAAACTAGAGATTATTGAGAGTTCTAGCGACTAGTTGGTTTGAAGGAGGAGTTTAAGGATGAGTAAGATCCGCGTGTCTCCCATAAAAGACAAAACATTCGGCGCAATCGTCACCGAAGTCAAACTTGCGAGCATTGGAGACGACGAATTTACCGAAATCAAGTCTGCTTTTTTGGAATATGGGTTTCTTGTTTTTCCTGATCAGCATCTTAGTGTCGAAGAAAACATCCGATTCGGAAAATGGTTCGGGGATCTCGAGTTTGGAGGCATCCCTATGGCAAATCAGGAAAAACAACAAGATGGCACCTATGGAAAAATCTATGATTTAGAATCCCAACGCATGCGCACTAATGTGGGTAATGAAGCGTGGCACACGGATTCAACTTATTGGCCGATCAGTAGTAAGTGCGCGATGCTCTCTGCGGTGGTGGTGCCCGATGAAGGAGGTGAGACTCAGTTGGCTGATATGCGCGCAGGCTACGCTGTGCTGGATGAAGAATTGAAGGAACAAATAGAGAGTTTGAGTGCCTATCATTCGACCCAGTTTTCTCAAGCGAACGACTTAGGTGATTTCCCAGAACAAAGCCAAGAGGGAATCTATCACGGGGAGGCCTACCTGCGCCCCCTCGTTAAAGAACACCCTGAAACAGGTGAGAAGAATCTGTTTGTTGGTCGACACGCCTTTGGAATACCTGGTTTGAGTCGTGAAGAAAGCCGAAGATTGATTCCTCAATTAT
>CAZYHH010000293.1:0-4002 GCA_964647295.1 uncultured Pseudomonadales bacterium | reverse complement strand
GTGTGCCGCCCGCTTTATAAGTCCCCATTGTGGCCACCACGTGTTGTATACAGGTCGGGAAGACAATAGCGACATAGTCTCCTTGGCTCACTCCTCGTTCGATTAATTTATGTGCCAGCCAATCAGACCAGCTGTCTAATTCGAGCCTTGTGAGCTTATCTTCGCCACCTTTATTTTTAGCGCATATCAATACAATTTCTTCTGGCCGTGAACGCGCGAATTCCTTAACGGCCTGACCAGGTGTCCACATTTTGCTATTCATCAAGAATATCTTACTGTGTTGATATACAAAGAATCGTACCAAATATGCCAGATGTTGTATTAGGTATAAGAGTTAAGTCGAAGGAAAATCAATCTAATATCTCAATATCACTAATAGGGATTGGAAAATGTTTTCCATAGTAGGAGTGGTAAGAATTTCGAAAGAAAAACTTCTGAAACCTTTGTAAATAGTGACGTTTAGTTTTTTCGTCTACTGAACTGGGGACCAAGTGGTCGTGGGTTCAAATTCTGTCGGCTTGATCTCTCCCTAAACAACCACCCACTCTTTTTAGCTTACTTTTCTGTGCAAATATCCAGTAATGCGCCAGATTTTTGCACAGAGGCTCAAAGTACGTTTATCTCCAGACCTAAATTCGTTCGATAATGATGGCTGGGGCCATACCGCCACCCGCACACATTGTGATCAAGGCAAACTGACCATCGCTGCGCTCAAGTTCGTCGAGAGCGGTTCCAATGAGCATAGCACCGGTAGCACCGATAGGGTGTCCCAAGGCCATAGCCGCACCGTTTATGTTGACCTTTTCGCGATCAAGTTTTAGGTCACGTTGAAATTTTTCAGAGACCACCGCAAAAGCTTCGTTGACCTCCCAGACGTCGATATCGTTGATTGTAAGGCCAGCTTTTTGTAAGACCTTCTGTGCCGCTGGCACGGGAGCATTCAACATTAGGGTCGGGCAGTCGCCCATGTTCGCGCACGCGACCACGCGAGCCCGAGCGTTCAGACCCTGTGATTTGGCGTAGTCGGGATTAGCCCATAGAATCGCGGCTGACCCGTCTACGACCCCAGATGAGTTGCCAGCATGGTGGACATGCTCGATGACAAGATCCTGGTACTTCTGATTGATGAGCTCGCGAAAAGTTTTTGAATTCTCTGTGTGCTTGTAATCGGCGATTTCTGGAAAACTTGGAGCCAGTGACGATAGAGATTCGATGGTAGTTCCGGGGCGAGGAAACTCCTCACGATCAAGCGCTATCGAACCATCGAGGTTATGGACAGGCACCAGGCTGCGCTCAAAGCGACCTTCCTCAATAGCTTGTTGGGCTCTGCTTTGTGACACCTCGGCGAGTTCATCAAGCGTCTGACGTGAGATGCCTTCTAAGGTAGCAATGGCATCAGCGCAGACCCCTTGATGCGACTGAGGATGAATTTCCTGTAAGTGGGGATTGTTGGCCCCCATCGGCAATACTCCCTTCTTGGGTAGTGACATCATCTCTGTACCACCGGAAACGACCAAATTTTCCATGCCAGACATCACGGAGGAAGCCGCAATATTGGCGCTTGTAATACCTGACCCACAAAATCGGTCAAGCGTTACGCCGCTAGCGCGAATGTCATATCCAGCATCGAGAGCCGACATCCGACCGAGATCACCACCTTGTTCACAAACTTGTGAACTGGTGCCCCAGATAACGTCGTCGACATCGGCTGTGTTAATACCTGTACGATCGGCCAATGCGCGCAGTACAGTCGAACCCAGATGTTGCGGATGCAGATGCGAGAGCGCGCCCTTACCCGCTTTACCGATGCCGCGCGGAGTGCGGCAGGTGTCAATGATCAGTGCTTCACCCATGTGATTCCCCCAGTAGATTGATTGTGATATTTGGTTGTTGAGTATACCTGTGAATTCTAAATGCGGTCAGGGTGAAATTTCTGATTCGCCGTAGGCGAGGCCATCTTCGATAATGTAAGCATTGTCTATTATCCAGGTGTGGACTACCTATCGGAAATGCCGCAGAGCAAGTACTTCCTCAGCATTATAGGTGGTAAGCAGGTGGGTGGCGCGGTGGGGAGGTTGTCAGTACCTCTCCTTCCGCTCCTTTAGCCGAAGTAATTGCTTGCATTGCTTTGGTGTTGTGCTTGTAATTGAAAGCAATTATGTACGGCATTAGGATGAGCTTCCGGTGTAAGGGGGGAATTGTTCAGTGAATTGGAAGATCGTCGGTATAATAGTAACTATGCTGTTAACTGGGCTCGCAGGGCTCATGATTTGGCAACATGCACAGTACGTCGATGCCCGTCGAAATCTTGTACAGGATTATCAGGATCCCTGGCATGGTGATGTCTTTCATGTTCTTACGTATCTATCGATCGAAGAAGACAGCGAATTGATTCCGGTGTTGCGCAATCTCAATCGAGCGGCCATCGAAGAAGGTAACAGCCAGCTTATTTATGCTGGGAAAGTCATACATGTTGGCATTGTCTCGCCGCAGCTCGTTGAGGCGACGGAAAGAGGCACGCGATGGAATGCCATCTTGTTACAGCAATTTGAAGATCGCGCAGCATTCGATGCTTATCGGGAACAATCAGTAGTGAAGGCTGCTCTCGAAGAATTCACGGGGTGTTTCTTTATTGGAATGCAACGATCAGCAGGGTTGAATGTGGCGCTGCCGCAAGCGTTACTTATGATGAAGCTGGCGCGAACGGTGACCTTGTCTACCGACGACTCCCCCTTCGTGGACGTGAATGAAAGCCTGGGTCAGGGATTTCAGGCGATCGAAGGTCCTCTGATCGCAGAGGCCGATGGGCTGGCAAAACACGCCATCTTGATTGTTAATTTGAGGCTTTCTGGCAATCAAGCCCAGAAGAGGGCTGATAACCGTTATGCGATTAGTATGATGGAGCTTATGGCTGACCGAGGCTACGGTCCCATGCATTTGGGAGATCCGGTGGCCATCGACCACCAGTTGGACTACGACATGATCACAATGGTCTTCTACCCTGGCAGCGGCTATTTTCGCGATTTGCTATTCAGCACTTGGTATCAGAGCATCTTTGGAAACAAGCAGTTGGCGGATGCCCAATCAACGGTGACTGCACCTATCACCGATCTGCTTCGACTGAAGCACAATAATTAGGGACAAAGTAATAATGGATGGGAGCTCCGTCATCTTAAGCGGTTAATCTAGATGGGTATGATCGATTGGGCGACATTCCATTTAATCATTTTTCGCTGTTCCAGTAGTTGCGAACGTAATTGTGCCCTCGCTGTTATCTGTCCTTAGCGGATGAATTTCTTGGTATTCCGGTGAGTCATACCAGCCTTGTAGAGCTTCCATATTTGCGAATTTTAATACTACTGACAAATGCTCGGCATCACCCTCAACGGCAACCGAGTTCATATCGACAGCAACGTATTCCCCTCCGTGGTCGCGTATCGTCTTAGTTACAAGGTCTCGATACTTTTCGAACCCTTCTGCATTAGTGACTTTTAAGTTCCCTAGAAGATAAGCAGCCATGTGGCCTCCTGAATCGGGTTATTAAATAAAAAGATTAACATGCTGAAAACATAAGTATAGAACCTACGCAGGACACCATACCCTTTACCCATATACATATATGTGAGTGGAGATATTTTGAAGGAATTTTGGGGGTATCTGATGCCCCCAAAATCTTATCCCATTTTTTTGGATCAGATCTCTACCGTTCTTTCAGGGCAAATTATCTCCATCTAACGGTTTCAACCGTAACAGCGACATGGCCGACACAATCGGCATAAGACGTATAGTAGTCTTGTAGATTTCTCCATCCTTGTTCATTTGCCTGATTGTTTTTTGCACGTGCCAAGGCTTGGTAGTCTGGATAAATCATGTAATGGTAAAAGTCTCCAGGTAGCTGTGCTTCTTGTACGCCCAGCTCAGTGTAACCTACACCCCACCAGATCGCTGGATGGGTTTCTTGAACTCTGCCAACAATTTCACGGTGCTTCGCGATCAGCTGAT